>DASSJW010000727.1:0-5972 GCA_035690995.1 Xanthobacteraceae bacterium | reverse complement strand
CCGGTAATCGATGGTGACGACGCCCTTCGGGTCCATCCAGGCCAACGTGTGCTTCATCCAGTTCTTGTCGTCGCGATCGGGGAAGTCCTCGCGCGCATGCGCCCCGCGGCTCTCGGTTCGATTGCGCGCCGAGTCCATGGTGACCACGGCCTGCACGATCAAATTGTCGAACTCGAGCGTCTCGACCAGGTCCGAGTTCCAGCTCAGCGAGCGATCCGTGACCTTGATGTCGGGAACGCCGGCGAAGACTTCATGGATGAGCTTGTGGCCTTCTTCCAGCACCTCGCCGGTACGGAACACGGCGCAATTGCTTTGCATCACCTTTTGCATGTTGAGGCGCATTTGCGCCGTCGGCGTCTTGCCGGAGGCGTGCCGGAACTTGTCGAGACGCGCGAGCGCGCGATCGGCGGAGTCCTTCGGCAGATCGGGATGGCTGTCGCCGGGGTGCAGAATTTCGGCGCAGCGCAAGGCCGCCGCGCGGCCGAACACCACGAGGTCGATCAGCGAGTTCGAGCCCAGACGATTGGCCCCGTGCACGGACACGCAAGCCGCCTCGCCGAGCGCCATCAAGCCGGGCACCACGGCGTCGTCCTGGCCGTTCTTCTTGGTGAGCGCCTCGCCGTGATAATTGGTGGGGATGCCCCCCATGTTGTAGTGCACGGTCGGAACGATCGGGATCGGCTCCTGAGCGATGTCGACCCCAGCAAAGATGCGGGCCAGCTCGGCAATCCCCGGCAGCCGCTCGTGCAGCATTGCCGGATCGAGATGGTCGAGGTGCAGATGGATGTGGTCCTTGAGCTTGCCGACCCCGCGGCCCTCGCGGATCTCGATGGTCATGGCGCGCGAGACGACATCGCGCGAAGCGAGATCCTTGGCGGAGGGGGCGTAGCGCTCCATGAAGCGCTCGCCCTCCGAGTTGACGAGATAGGCACCCTCCCCGCGCGCGCCCTCGGTGATCAGGCAGCCGGCGCCGTAGATGCCGGTCGGATGGAATTGCACGAATTCCATGTCCTGCAGCGGCAGGCCGGCGCGCAGCACCATGGCGTTGCCGTCGCCGGTCTGGGTATGTGCGCCTGTGCAGGAATAGTAGGCGCGCCCGTAGCCGCCGGTGGCGAGGATCGTCATATTGGCGCCGAAGCGATGGATCGTGCCGTCGTCGAGCTTCAGCGCGACCACGCCGCAGCAGCGGCCTTCTTCGTCCATGATCAGATCGATGGCGAAGAATTCGATGAAGAATTCGGCGGCATGGCGCAGCGCTTGCCCATACATCGTATGCAGCATGGCATGCCCGGTGCGGTCGGCGGCGGCGCAGGTGCGCTGCGCGGTGCCCTTGCCGTAGTGGGTGGTCATGCCGCCGAACGGGCGCTGGTAGATCTTGCCGTCGTCCCGGCGCGAGAACGGCAGCCCCCAATGCTCGAGCTCGTAGACCGCATTGGGCGCGCTGCGGCACATGTACTCGATGGCGTCCTGGTCGCCGAGCCAGTCCGACCCTTTGACAGTGTCGTACATGTGCCAGCGCCAATCATCCTCGCCCATATTGCCGAGCGCGGCGGCGATGCCGCCCTGCGCCGACACCGTGTGCGAGCGGGTGGGGAACACTTTGGTGATGCAGGCGGTCCGAAGCCCTGCCTCGCTGCAGCCGACGACCGCGCGCAAGCCCGATCCGCCGGCGCCGACGACGACCACGTCGTAGCTATGATCCTCGATCGGATAGGCGCGGCCGTTGGTAGCCGGTTTGGGTGTGCCGTTGGTAGCCACGGGTTAGACCTTGAAGCTGAGCATGAGGATGGCAAAGGCGGAGGCAAGCCCGACCGCGACGGCGAAGAACGTATTCGCCATGAGCAGAACCAGCTTCGCGGTCTCGTCGTGCACGTAGTCCTCGATGATGACCTGCATGCCAATACGCATATGCGTGGTGATCGACAGGATGAACAGAAGCATGATCACGGCGACCAGCGGCGAGCCGAGGATCTGCACCACCGCAGCATGATTGCGACCAAGCAAGCCCACCACGATCAACACGAAGGCGATGATCAGCGGCACGTTGGCGACCGCGGTCAGGCGCTGGCGCCAGAACTGCTCGGTGCCGGATCTGGCTGCTCCCAGGCCGCGCACGCGCCCGAGTGGCGTGCTCATCTTACCCGCAACCATCAGCGCGCCCCTCCCATGAACAGGTAGCCCACGATCCAGATAACGATGGTCAGGCTGATCGAGCCGACGATGGTTGCCACGGCAAGCCATTCCCGCTCGTGTGGCCCGAAGCCACGCCCGGTGTCCCAGATCAGGTGCCTGATGCCCCCCAGCATGTGATGTATGAGGGCCCAGGTATAGCCGAACAGGATGAGCCGGCCCACCAACGAGCTCATGAACGAGCCGACGCCGGCATAGGCATTGGGGCTGGACGCCGCCGCGATTAGCCACCAGGCCACCAGCAGCGTGCCGAAATAGAGGCTGGCGCCGGTGATGCGATGGAAGATGGACATCGTCATCGTCAGCGTCGGCTTGTAGATGAAAAGATGCGGCGATAGCGGCCGCTCAACGGGCGCCTTGGTTTCGGCCATTGTTTTTCTCCGTTTCGCCCGCGCCCATTCCGCTACCGTTCCTAGCCAATGTTGCAGCGCGCTGCAATCCGCGGGCGTCGCGTCGATCCTTTCGTCAACCACGAATATGATGCCCAACGATCTGGCGGACAATAGGTTTTTCGCGTAGCTTTCCTTCGTCAAATTCGAAGGCAAATCGGCCTTACAACCGCAACGCGCCCATGCGTTTCGACCTCACCGATCTGAGCCTGTTTCGCCACGTGGTGGAAGCCGGCAGCATCACCGGCGGAGCGCAACGCGCGCATCTCGCGCTGGCGGCAGCCTCCACGCGCATCCGCCACATGGAGGAAGCGCTGGGCGCGGCGCTGCTGGTGCGCGGACGTCAGGGCGTGACCCCGACCCAGGCCGGCCGCACCCTGTTGCAGCATGCCCGCGCGATCCTGCGCCAGGCCGAGCGCCTGCGCGAGGATCTCGGTGCCTATGCCGGCGGCCTCGCCGGCCAGATCAGGGTGCTCTCCAACACCAATGCGTTGACCGAGTTTCTCCCCGAGGCGTTGAGCTCGTTCCTGTCCACGCATCCCAATGTCAGCGTCGATCTGGAGGAGCGGTTGAGCGACGAGATCGTGGGTCTGATCGCCGAAGGAGTGGCCGACCTCGGCATCGTCGCCGCCACCGTCGACGCCAGCACGCTGGAAACATATCCATTTCGCCGGGACCGATTCGTGTTGGTTGTCGCCCGCACCCATCCGCTTGCCAGGCGTGCGAAGATTTCGTTCGCGGACGTGCTGGAGCACGATTTCGTCGGTCTTGACCGCGCCAGCGCGCTGCAGCGCTTCCTCGCGGATAAGGCTGCGCGCATCGGACAACCGCTGCGGCTGCGCGTGCAATTGCGGAGCTTCGATGCCGTATGCCGCCTGGTCGAGTGCAATGTCGGGATCGGCATCGTGCCGGAAACCACGGCGCGCCGCGTGGCGGGGGCCATGGCGATCGTTCCGGTGGCGCTCACCGATCCATGGGCCGTGCGCGAGCTTACGATCTGCATCCGAAGCTTCGACGAATTGCCGCCCTATGCACGGCAACTGGTCGAGCACTTGCGCACGGCGGCGTAGGGGCGAATGGCGAGTAGCGAGTAGATGTTCCTTCGCGTCCCTGTTCGCTATTCCCTATTCGCTATTCGCCATTCGCTACTCGCCCGCTACCTCGGCATCAGTGCCCAATAGTCGAGATCGAGCAGGACCGCGGGATCATCCTCTTCGCCGGACTTGAGCGGAAAGTCCGCGCACGGATGGTCCTTGGCGGCGACGGTGCGCAGGCGCAGCGCTCCGACATCGTCACGTCCCGGCACATCGGCCTTGGCGAGCACTTCCGACCAGGCGAATACGGTCGCGCCGGCAAACAGCGGCGACACGTGCCGCCCGCCGTTGATCGCGGCGATGTGGAAGGCATTGGCCAGTCCGTTGAACGAGAGCGAGCGGGCCAGCGAGATCACGTGGCCGCCATAGATGAGCCGGCGTGCAAACCGGCCCTGCGCCGCGGAATACTGATCGAAATGGATGCGCGCGGTGTTCTGATAGAGGCGGGTTGCGATCTGGTGCTCGGCCTCCTCCACCGTCACGCCGTCGACGTGGTCGATCTTCTCGCCGACGGCGTAGTCGCCGAAGCGGCTGGGGCTGCCCGCGAGCGTAAAGTCGTAGGCTGCGACATCGATCCGCGGACAGGCGTCGCCGAGCGTGCTCGGCAGCACCGCATCGAGCAGGCGCGGCACGTGATCGCCGGGCACGGGCGCTGCTTCATCGCGCTTGCGCACCATCACCCAGCGGACATATTCGAGGACCTTGCCGCCGTCCTGCTTGCAGCCGGTCGTGCGCACGAACACGATGCCGGTCTTGCGGCTGGAATTCTCCTTGAGACCGATCACCTCGGACACCGCGTTGAGGGTGTCGCCGGGATAGACCGGCGCCAGCACCCGACAGGCGGCATAGCCGAGATTGGCGACGGCGTTGAGCGAGATGTCCGGCACCGTCTTGCCGAACACGACGTGGAAGACGAGCAGGTCGTCGACCGGTGAGCGCGGATAGCCGATCGCCCGGGCGAAAACGTCCGACGATTGCACTGCAAAACGGGGGCCGAACAGGCCGTTGTAGAGCGCCACGTCACCGACCGTTATGGTGCGCGGGGTCGCATGCTGGATAACCTGGCCAATACGGAAATCTTCAAAGAAATTGCCAGCACCGGTCTTCGACATGTTCCTCACCAAATTGACGCCGGAACGACGGTTCGAGCCGTGCGTCCGGCGCGCCCGCGCTCACGTAGCTCATGACGGATGTGGCGGCACGGGAACGTGAAACGACCGGCCAGCCGGAGTTTGCTATAGATCACTCGCAATCGCTTGCAAAAGTTGAGCCAAGAGCTGCGTCATGTCGTTCGAAGCCACCCACGATCAGGTCCTGACACCGGCCGCGCCGGCGCGTGCGGTCATACATCCTGTCTGGGTGCGGGTCACCCATTGGATCAACGTCGTGGCCATGGCTGTCATGATCGGCTCCGGGTGGGAAATCTATAATGCCTCACCCCTGTTCCCGTTCGTATTTCCGCGCGCGATCACGCTCGGGGGCTGGCTGGCGGGCGCGCTGCTCTGGCACTTCGCGGCCATGTGGCTCCTGGCCGTGAATGGTCTCGTCTATCTCGTCCTCGGTTTCCTCACCGGCCGGTTCCAGCGCAAGCTCGTCCCAATCCGTCCGGGTGAGGTGCTGTCGGATGCCAAGGCCGCGCTGACCGGAAAACTCACTCACGACGATCTGTCGGTCTACAACGCCGTCCAGAAGCTGCTTTATCTCGGCGTCATCGTGGCCGGCGTCGTCATCGTTCTGTCGGGTCTCGCGATCTGGAAGCCGGTGCAGCTGCAGGAATTAACCGCCCTGTTCGGCGGTTACGATGCCGCCCGCTACGTGCACTTCTTCGCCATGGCGACCATCGTCGGGTTTGTGATCGTCCACGTCATCATGGCGCTGCTGGTGCCGAAGTCGCTGCGCGCCATGATTACCGGGCGTTAGAGCATGATCCCGAAAAGTGGATACCGGTTTTCGGAAAAGATCATGCTCCGGCAATAAGGAAGAATGAGATGTCACGCATGCGAGCAAATCCGCCCGGCGTCGATCCCAAGCTCCTGATCAAGGACGCGGCGAAACTCATGCCCGCTCCCACGCGGCGCCTCTTCCTGCGCGGCGGGGCGAGCCTCGGCGCGCTGGCCGTCCTCACCGGCTGCGACATCATCGATGGTCCGTCGGCGGAGCACGTGCTGACGAAGATTTCCTATCTCAACGACCGTGCGCAGGCGTGGTTGTTCAATCCGAACAAGCTCGCCCCAACCTATCCCGACAGCGCGGTCACCCGTCCGTTCCCCTTCAATGCGTATTATCCCGAAGACGAAGC
>DASSJW010000726.1:0-2874 GCA_035690995.1 Xanthobacteraceae bacterium | reverse complement strand
GCTGGCCACGCAGAAGGTCCGCTATGTCGGCGACGCCATTGCCGCCTGCATCGCGCCCACCCGCGCCGAGGCTGAGGACCTGGCCAATTCGGTCAGCGTCGATTTCGAGGTCCTGCCGGCGGTCATCGACGCCGCCGCCGCCATCACCAAGACGCCCAGCCTGGTGCACGAGAGCTGGGGGAACAACCTGTTCATCGAACGGGTGTTCCAGGAGGGCAACCTCGACGAGGTGGCGCGCACCGCCGAGGTCGTCGTGCGCCGGACCTATCGCATGAACCGGCACGTCGCGGTCCCGCTCGAGGGGCGCGCGGTGCTGGCCTATCGCGACCATCGCCTGGACGAGCTCGTGGTCTACACCTCGACCCAGGTGCCGCACATCATCCGGCTGGGATTGTCCGAAGTGCTCGGGCTCGACGAGCGCAACATCCGCGTCATCGCGCCTGACGTGGGCGGCGGCTTCGGCTCGAAAGCGCGATTGTCGCCGGAAGAGGCGGCGGTGGCCGCGCTCGCGCTCGAAGTCGATCATCCCGTGCGCTGGGTCGAGGACCGCGGCGAGCATTTCCTGGCCTCCACCCACACCCGCGACCACCATTATCGCGTCACCGCCTATGCCGACCCGCGCGGACGCGTGCTTGGCATCGATGTCGAGCTGATCGTCGACGGCGGCGCCTATGCGATGTGGCCGAACGGACCGTTCCTGGAAACCGGGATGGCGGCGCGCAATCTTCCGGGGCCGTACAACATCCGCAACTATCGTGTGAAGACCTACACCGTCGCCACCAACAAATCCCCGATCGGTCCCTATCGCGGCGTCGGCCGCCCGGGCGCCTGCTTCGCGATCGAGCGCACCATCGACGAGGTGGCGCGCGCGGTCGGCCGCGACCCGGCCGAGCTGCGCATGGACAACATGGTCACCTCCGCGCAGATGCCTTACACCACGATCGCCAACCTCAAATTCGACAACGGCGACTACCCGGCCGCGGTCAAGCTCTGCGCCGAGGCGATCGATCTCCCCGCCGTCCGCGCGCGGCAGCAGCGGGGCGAGCCCGACGGCCGGCTGATCGGCGTGGGCTTTGCCTGCTACTCCGAACAGACCGGCCACGGCTGCGGCGAGTGGGTGAGCCGCGGCAGTCCGTTCATTCCGGGCTACGAGAGCTGCACGGCGCAGCTGATGCCCGACGGCACGCTGATGCTATTGGTCGGCATCCAGTCGCACGGCCAGGGCCTCGAGACCACGCTCGCCCAGATCGCGCACGAGGAGCTTGGCATCGATCCCGCCAAGATCTCGGTGCGCCACGGCGACACCGGGGTCTCGCCGTTCGGGATGGGAACCATCGCCTCGCGCAGCATCGTCATGGCCGGCGGCGCCGTCGCGCATACCAGCCGGCTGCTGCGAGAGAAGATCCTCAAGATCGGCGCGCATCTGTTGCAATGCGACCCCGCCGACGTGCGTTGCGCCGGCGGCAAGGTCGTCGGCCGCAGCGGCGCGGTCGGCATGGACGAGGTCGCCCGCGTCGCTCATCTGCGCATGGAGGCGCTGCCGCAGGGCGTCGAGCCGCTGCTGACCGTCACCTCGACCTATCAGCCCGGGATCGATACCGGGGTCTATTCATATGCCACCCACGCCGCGGTCGTGGCGGTCGATCCGGCGACCGGCCTGGTCGAGCTCCTCGATTTCGCGGTGGCGGAAGATTGCGGCACCATGATCAATCCGATGATCGTCGAAGGCCAGGTGCGCGGCGGCGTCGTGCAGGGGATCGGCACCGCGCTCTACGAGGAGATCCCCTATGACGAGCAGGGCCAGCCGCTCGCCGGCACGCTCGCCGATTATCTCGTTCCCGGCGCCGCGGAAATGCCGGCGATCAAGATCGTGCACCTGCATACGCCCACGCCCTACACGGAATACGGGGTCAAGGGGATGGGCGAGGGCGGCGCCATCGCGCCGCCGGCGGCGATCGCCAACGCCGTGCGCGATGCGCTCGCACCGCTCGGCGCGGAGGTCAACGAGACGCCGCTCACCCCGCGGCGCGTGCTTGCTGCGATCCGGCAGGCACAGGCGAAGATGCGGGCGTAGGTTGGGTTAGCGCGGCCCGCGTGTTCATGCGGACCAAGGACACAGCCGGCGTAGGGTGGGCAAAGGCGCGTGCACCGCTGTTGCCCGGTCTTCAATCCTGCCCGCGCCGTGCCCACGCGTCACGTCATGCGATTGAAAGAAAGCCGCGTGTGCACGCTTCGCTTTGCCCACCCTACGGCCGCTCTTGCTACACCGGGAAGTTCTCCAAGAGGTCGACCGGATCGCCGTAGCGCTCCGCGGCCGCCACCACCTGCGGGTCCCGCAGCGCCATGAGAAAGCCCTTGTCGATCACCGTGCGGTTGCCGGCCGTGACCGTGGTGTCGAAGGTGACCATGTCCATGTGGACATGCGGCTCTTCCCAGTACGGCATGACGCGCCGCAGGTACTCGGATTCCTTGAGCCCGTTGACGCCGAAATGCAGCGCGCCGGGCGAATTCGGGCCGGCGGGGTAGATGTCGAAGCGCGGCGCCTTGGGATTGTGGCCGCAGCCGAGCTCTTCCAGCGCGCCGCCGACAATGAAGCGCAGCACCTCGGCCTCCTCGCTGCGGCCGTGAACGGCGCGCACGCGGCCGTTCTCGAACTCGACCCCGATCTTCTCCTCGAATGGCTTGTCGAAGCCCACCGCCCATTGCGGATAGAGGATACCGTTGACCGGCATGTGCGCGGCGTGATCGCCGCCGACCATCTTGAGCTCGTAGAGGTTCGGCCCATGGGTGGGCAGATAATGGATGTAGCAGCCGTCCTCGTCGGCGACGTTGTGGCCGCGCCAGCGGTTGTCCTTCTTCATGATGGCGCGCATC
>DASSJW010000725.1:0-7406 GCA_035690995.1 Xanthobacteraceae bacterium | reverse complement strand
CATAGCCACGATCGGCCAGCAGCATTGTCCCCGACTTCAGGCGAGATAGGAGTTTGCCTGCGAGTCGGTTGTCGTGCGCTTCACCGGCTGTAAGCGCGAGCCGGATCGGCAGGCCGTGGGTATCTACTACCGCATGAATCTTGCTGGTCAAACCGCCGCGTGATCGGCCCATGGATCGTCTTTTGTTCCGAGTGATGCCCCCCGAGCGGACATAGGCCGGATCGAAATCCCGCAATGCAGCAGTCTCCTACCGTACTGAGGTGTGCTATTCTTTTCGTTCGGAAGCACGGGAGGTACTGGGGCAGTGAGACGCCGCGATTTCATCCCGCTTCTCGGCGCCGGGACCCGATCCGCACAGAGCATGAGAGAGCGCACATCGATGAACTCCATCAGCTTGCGTATTCTACTCGTCGTGGCGGCTGCCGCTCTGGGCTACGTCGTGCCTGCCCAGGCGGAGAATTATTTCTGCCAGCAGCAATTTGCGCTCTGCACGTCCGCCCCGTGCATCCCAGAGCCAGGCAATCCGAAGGTGGCTATCTGCACTTGCGATGTCGAGGACGGCCCGAACTTGGCTACGGTCGCGTGCGATACCGTCAAACCCAGCACCGACGCCAATGGCGTACGCACCGTGTATTCTCAGTTCGCGCTCAAGCAATTCGCGCAGGGCAAACGCACGTTGAAATGCGCGGCCGGTACGCCCTGGACCTGGTGCCTCAACAAGCCGTGCACGGTTGACCCCGCCAATCCGAAGAAAGCCATTTGTGCCTGCGATGTGCTCCGCACCGGTGAATGGATCACGGCAGGGGGCAATTGCAACACGGCGACGTGCAAGACCGCGTATTGGTCCGGCGCCCCTCTCAATGATTTCAACGATGGGACAGATTTCTTGGTGAAGCAACTCAAGCTGAAGAAGTCCCCGGTGAACTGGTGCAGTCAGGCTGACGCTCGGTAAAGGGCATTGCGTCCGATGTGTCCGGTAATGGCACGTCGGTAGCCGTGCGCCTCACCGGGCGTGAGACCGAGCTGCGCAGGCATGCCCTTGGCGTCCACGACCGCGCGAAACGGAATCCATTGGAGCTCACTGCCCGCGCCGGTCGATAAATCGCGGCGCCTTCACGTTGGCTTCGAACTCGCGCGCTATGGTGCCCTGCGGCTGCACCGTAATCTTTGGGGTGACTTGAAACGTCTGGCGAACTTTGCCGGCGACGTTTTCCTGCACGGTGTCTTCGGAGATGCCGCCCTTAATCTCAATCAACAAATGCAATACGTCCAGGCCGCCCTCCGAATTGTAGACCTCGGCGCGAAACTCGCTGATCGCCGGCTCAAAGAACATGAGATCCTCCAGCTCAGGATGATTGATGTTCACGCCCCGCACCTTGAAAAAGCCCACGGTGCGCCGCTCGTGATGCAACAGCGGGTACATGCCCCATGGTCCCTCACCACCGCCGTCCTGCGATATCCTGATGAGGTCGCCCGAATTCCATCTCAGGAACGGCGTCACCGTGTTGTTCCAAAGCGGTGTCATGGCCAGCGTGCCGACCTCGCCGTCCTTCTTTGGTTCTCCGGTCACTTCGTCCACCACCTCGCAATAGAACAAGTCCGACCAGAGGTGGGACCCTGCCCTCGCGATCCCCTCACACGCCATCAGCGCGCCCTCGGTCATGCCAAATTGGTCGAATACCTCGGCGCCCCACATCCGTTCGAGTTTCAGGCGCTTGGCCTTCGAGAGCGGCTCCGCGGCAACGATGATCTTCGTCACCGAGCTGCCGGCCAGATCGAACCCTCGCACTTCAGCAAGATTCGCCAGATGCAGGCCGTAGCTGGCCATGCCGGCCCATATGGTCGGCTGAAGCTCATCGATGAGTTGCAGTTGCATGTCCGACGCGGTGTTGGTGCCGGCACCGCACCATACGGTTCCGATGCCGCACTGCTCTGCGGCGCGTGCGTACAAGTGCGCGACAGGATGGATTCCCAGCGGGAAGGAAATGTGGGCAAGATCGTCGGATGTGGCGCCCGTCGCTGCCAAACCGCGTCTGAAGCATAACAGCGAATGCTCTATGTCCTCAGCCGAGCGAGGATAGAACAAAGGTCGCCCGGTTGACCCGCCCGATCGCCAATATTCGACCACTTCGGTCTGCGGTTGGATGCAAAAGCTTTCCTGAAAATCCTTGGGCGCGATCGTGCGAAGGTCTTCTTTGCTCAGGAGGGGAATGCTGGCCCAAATTTCCGGGTCGTCCAGACGGTTCGGATCAATCCCGTCGAGCCGACCGCGATAGAAGGGCGCTTTCCTGGCTCGTTCGAAGGCGATCCGCTTGCGCTCGCTCTGAATGACAGCGATCTCGGCGCGGGACGCCGGCCAGCGGAGATCCATGCATTCCTCCCTTCGCCGTCGGTATGTTTGCTATTTCCACACGTCCTGCACGACATCCAGCACCAATTCAAGCTTTCGCCGTTCGTCATCAAGTCCCACCGTCTGGCCGCTGCCGCCCCCGCTTGAGAAGCCGCATTGCGGGCTCAGGCAAAGCCTATCAAGATCCACATAGCGGGCGGCATCGTTGATCCGACGCTTTATATCATCTGCATGCTCGAGGACCGGCGTCTTGGAGCTTACCAAACCCAGCACCACGGTCTTGGTCTTCGGAACGTGGCGCAAAGGCGCGAAATCTCCGGCGCGCGGCGTGTCGAATTCGAGGAAAAATGCGTCGACCGTCGCCTGGTTGAAAAGCTGTTCGGCGATCGGGTCGTAGCCGCCTTCCGCCATCCATGTGCCCTTGAGATTGCCGCGACACATATGGACGCCGATCGTCATGTTCGCCGGGCGATCCCTGATCGCATCATTGAGCAGCCGAATGTACCTGGCGGTGAGTGCATCGGGGTCCTCGCCCCGTTTCTTGACACCTTTGCGAATGTACTCATCGCAGTTGCACGGCAACGCGGTGTCATCGATTTGCAGATAGGTGCAGCCAAGCTGCGCGAGAGCCGCGATCTCCTCTCGATAAATGCGAGCCAGGTCATCGAAATACATCTCGATATCCGGATAAACAGAATCGTCCACGGCTCGCGGTCCGAGAAAATAATGCATGACATCCGGCGCGGGGATCGTCGCCTTCGGCGTGCCTTTGCGAACGACCGACTTGAGGAAGGCGAACTCTTCGGTTGCGATCCCACGGGTCCGCTGCAAGCGCGCCTTTGCATAGGGCGAGAATTCCGCACCCTTCCCGGCGGCCTGGGTGCGAAATTCAATCGTCCCTTCGCGCAGGCCGAATCCTTCAACGGCATCGATAAAGCCGGCCGACCAGCTCCGACGGCGAAACTCGCCGTCGGTGACGGACGGCATGCCGATGTCCTCCTGGAAGCGCACGATCTCGACGATCGCTGCGTCGGCGATCCGCTTGAGCTCGTCATGGTCGATCTTGCCGGCCTTCAGCTGGCGCGCGGCGTTCAGCAGGTTGTCTGGCCGGACAAAGCTCCCGATATGCTCCGCACGAAACGGTGGATTTAGCTTACGGATCAAATCCATGCACTCCTCCGTTGAAAAAACCCAGTATGCGCCCGCGTCCGGGCCGAGGGGACTCTCGTACGCCATCCGCGCGGGCGCGTTGATGAGTCCACGCCCCTGATGCGCGAGAATGGCGCTGAAACAGTCCATGGCGCGCGTTGCACCAACGAGACTGCAAGCAGGGTTTGATCGGCCCGACGCGGGCGGCTCGCTTCGAGTCCGGCTCAAAGCCGCTGCAAAAGCGAGCCACGCGATCGATCACCCTGACTTGGGCAGACAATATTTCGTGAAGATCAGCTTGAGCGCAGCTTTGGTGCGTTCAACGTCGCCGCGCAGCATGATGGAATTCTTGGTATCCCTGTCAATTTTCGGCAGCAGATCAAACTTGTGTTCTACGATCGTGCCGTCACCCTCAAACGAGATCTTTCCGTTCTTCTCGTCGATCATCACCGAATCCGGTCTGATCTCCTTCAAATAATACAGCCAAGAGTTGCCAGGCGTCTCGACCGAGATGATGCACTTGTCTTCGTCGACGATCGAGGACAGCAATTGTGGGGTCTTGCCCTCGACATTTCCGGAAAAAACGTAGTTGACGGCTTGCTTGAATGCGTCGTCGCCGGAAATCGCCGGGCCGGCCCACGCCGTTGCCGCCGCTGCCAAGATCGCCATTTTCAAGCCGCGCATGTTGCCTCGTCGTATCGGGGGATGTTGACGCCGAACCGGCTGTCTAGCAGGCGAAGGAAGTGCCTGCCAACATGCGGCGCGCACATGGAAGGAATCGCCTGTCAGGTGCTTCCTTCGCGTTTCGACTGCCGCCCCTCGATCGGCACGAACAGATCCTCGACGGGAATGGGTGCCTTGATCAGCGATTGCTCGGCCATGTAGCGCACGAGCGCCTCCAGCGTCGGCCGGTTGGCCTCGACGCCGTAGGGCCAGGGGTCGCCGCCGAAGGTGGCGTCGATCTCGTCAAGCTCGGCGGGCAGGCCCGGCAGCATGTAGCGCAAGGCGCCGAGGTCGCGCATCTTGGCGAGCGCGAGGTCCTTGGCCGCGGTCATCGCGCGATAGAGGCTCGTGGCGACGAACGGATGCTGCTGATAGAGGTCGCGACGGATGGCGACGAGATGCATGATCGGGAAAATTCGCGTGCGCCGGTAATAGTCGAGCTCGCGGGCGTGGAAGTCCGGAAACAGCCGTTGCACATCGGGATTGCTGCGCAGCGCCACCGGCAGGCCGCTGCCGAGGATGGCCTGGATCTCGCCGGCCTCGAGCAGCTGGCTGAGCGAGCGCCCTGATGTGTTCTGCTCGATCGACACCGGCTTGAGCAGCGGCGGCGCCGACGGGTTGCCGTGCGACTCCGCGCTGTTGGTGGCGCCCTGCACCCAGTGCACGCGCGAAAGATCGACCCCGTACTCGTCCTGCAGCAGGCCGCGGATGAACAGCGCCGCCGTCTGGGTGTAAAGCGGGACGCCGATGCGCTTGCCCTCGAGGTCCTTCGGCGTGCTGACCGCCTTGCGGTTGACCGTGATGAAGCCGTGACGAAAGACGCGCGAGGGAAAGACCGGCAGCGCCACCATCTCGCGGCGGCCGGCGGCGTGGCGGCTGATGACTTCGGAGCTCGACATTTCGCAGGCGTCGAACGCGAGGTCTTTCCCCATGCGGTCGAAGATTTCGCGCGGATCGTCGATGGCGAGAAAGTCGAGATCGATGCCTTCGGGCTGCACCTCGCCGGTATAGAGCGCGAGCATGCGGTCATAGAGGCCGCAAGCGAAGGTCATCGGAATGTTGGCCATGGGTCGCTCTCCCGCACATCCGATCCCGGACGACCCGCGATCGGCTGCCGACATGCGCTTCCCGGCGATCGCCGCGGGCCGCGCAGCACAATGTTCGGATCTCCCCCGTATTGACTATAATGGTCCATCTCGCGTGGGGTGAAAAGACCGGGCGCGAATACTGGAAGGATCCGCGATGGCAAGCGCTGTGTCCCGCCGCGAGTTTCGCAGCATGCTCAGTCCCGGCGCGGCGCTGCTGCTGCCGGGTGTCGCCAATGCGCTGACGGCGCGCATCGTGGCCGACCAGGGCTTCGCCGCCGCCTATGTCACCGGCGCCGGCATCGCCAATACCTTTCTCGGGGTCCCCGATATCGGGCTGGTGACGGTGACCGAGGTGGCCGAGCACGTGGCGGCGATCCGCGCGGTGTTTCCGGGGCCGCTGGTGGTCGATGCCGATACCGGTTTCGGCAATCCCTTGAACATGGTGCGCACCGTCGAGCTGCTCGAACGCGCCGGCGCCGACGCGCTGCAGATCGAGGACCAGGTCTTTCCCAAGCGCTGCGGACATTTCGCCGGCAAGCAGGTGATCCCGGCCGCCGAGATGGTGGAAAAGGTGAAGGCCGCGGTGGACACCCGGCGCGACCGCGACCTCCTGATCATTGCCCGCACCGATGCCATCGCGCCGGAAGGCTACGACGCCGCGATCGAGCGCGCGGCCGCCTATCACGAAGCGGGCGCGGACGTGACCTTCGTCGAAGCCCCCACCACCCTGGAGCAGATCGCCGACATCCCGCGCCGCCTGCCGTGGCCTCAACTCGCCAACATCGTGCTGGGCGGGCGCACGCCGGAACTGCCGAACCAGAAGCTGAAGGAGCTGGGCTATGCCGGGGTGATCTACGCCAATGTCGCGCTGCAGGCGGCGGTCAAGGGCATGCAGGCGGCGCTCGGCGAGCTCCGGCGCAAGGGGCATATGGGCGACGCGACCGACATGGTGGCGGATTTTTCCGAGCGGCAGCGGTTGGTGCACAAAGATGACTACGACGCCCTCGAGCGCAAATATGTCACGCAGCCCTGACCGCCTCGACGGGACAAGCGCGGAGACGCCGGCATGAGCGAGCACACGCCGGTCCTGATCGTGGGCGCCGGGCCCGTGGGGCTTGCGCTCGCGGGCGAGCTCGGCTGGCGCGGCGTCGCCTGCACGCTGATCGAGAAGACCGACGGCGCCATCGAGCAGCCGAAGATGGACATCGTCGGCCCGCGCACCATGGAATTCTGCCGCCGCTGGGGCATCGCGGAGTGGGTGCGCGATGCGCCCTATCCCGGCGACTATCCGCAGGACTGCGTCTATGTCACCGGCCTCAACGGCTACGAGCTCGGGCGCGAGCGCTTCCCGGGACGGGCGCAGGAGAAATGCCCGCCGCAGAGTCCGCAGAAGCGCGAACGCGTGCCGCAGGACATGTTCGACCCGATCCTGCGCCGCTTCGTCGGGACCTTTCCGCATGTGCGGCTGCGCTACGGCGCCGAGCTCATGTCATTTGCGGAAACGGCTGATGGCGTGACCGCGCAGGTGCGCGACGTCGCGACCGGCGAGACCCGCCAGGTGTCGGCCGACTATCTCGTCGGCACCGACGGCGGCGCCAGCCTGGTGCGCGAGCGCGCCGGCATCACCATGAGCGGCAACCCGGCGCTGACCTACACCACCAACGTGATGTTCCGCTGTGCGGACTTTCCCGTGCTGCACGACAAAGGCCGGGCCTACCGCTTCATCTTCGTCGGACCGGAGGGCACTTGGCTCACCATCGTGGCGATCAACGGCGGCGACCGCTTCCGCATGTCGATCGTCGGCTCCGCCGACAAGGTGACCCATACCGAGGCCGATATCCGCGGCGCGCTCGCGCGCGCCATGGGCCGCGCGTTCGACTACGAGATTCTGTCGGTGATGCGCTGGGTGCGGCGCGAGCTCGTGGCTGACAGCTATGGAACGCAGCGGGTGTTCATTGCCGGCGATGCCGCCCATCTGATGTCGCCGACCGGCGGCTTCGGCATGAATACCGGCATCCAGGACGCCGTCGATCTCGGCTGGAAGCTCGACGCTGCCCTACGCGGCTGGGCCGGCGACGCGCTGCTGCGCTCCTACG
>DASSJW010000724.1:0-6129 GCA_035690995.1 Xanthobacteraceae bacterium | reverse complement strand
CCGGGAAGGCTGTCAAAGAAAGCGAGCACCTCCGACGTCTTCACCACGTCGGCGTATTTCGCGTTCATGTCGCAAAGATTGATGGCATGGCTTGCCTGCGAGCGGTCGAAGCAGCCTTCTTCCGCCAAGGCAATGCGGTAGTTGAGACTGAAGGCGTCGAGCACGGTTGCGCGCACGCAGCCTGATGTCGTCGTGCCGGTGACGATCACGCTGTCGCAGCCAAGCAGCGTGAGGTAGCTCGCCATGTTGGTGCCGAAGAAGCCCGACGGCTTCTGCTTCAACACAACGATGTCCTGCGGCGCCGGAGCGATCTCGGCGACGATCTCGTTGCCATCAACGTTGGTTGCCGGCTTGCTGCCGATGTCCTCGTCGGAGCGGCCGTTCTTCCAGCTCCAGCTGCCGTTGTCCCAGTTATCCTCGCGCCGCACGCCTGTCGTGTAGATCACGGGGATGCCCTTGGCGTGCGCCTTGTCGATCAACAACTTGAGATAAGGCATGGCAACCCAGGCATCCTCACCGCAGGAGTTGCGCCAGCGCTTGATCGATTCAAGGATCGGCATGGGCCGCTCGTCACAGAACGCGTAGTTCACATCGATGATGAGCAGCGCCGGCCGCTTGCCGAAGCCGCCGCGGGCTCCGTAGCCCGATGCCCCGAACACCGCCTTGTCGCGCTCGGTGAGAAACTTGTTCCAGATGGGTTCTGACATGATTGGCTCACTCTCCTCTTCTCTTGGTTATTTCTCGATTCCAGCAGGCGCGGGCCTCACAGGCTCGCGCGAACGCTCTCGACGAAGCTCATATCGATGATCTCTTCGTACTTGACGTCGGTCTTGAGGATGCCGGCCTCGCGCACCACGGCGCTGCCGGTCGCCCAGGCTTCCTTGCTGATCATGCCGTCCTTGCTCCACATCTCGTCCTTGAACGAGCGGTCGAGCGTCGCCTTGAGGTCGTCGAGCGGCATGGTGGGAAATTGTTTCTTGGCGATTTCCGCCGACTCGTTCGGATTGGCGTAAAGGAATTTCAGGCCCTTCACCATTCCCTTGACGAAGCCACGCACCACTTCCGGCTCCTTCTGGATGGAATCCAGACGGACATTGATGGTGGAATAGGCATAAGGACCGAGCTCCTTCGGCACGTTGAAGAAGGGCTCGCCCCACAAACCAGAACGAATGCCCTGCGTGATCATGGGCTCGGTGCTGTTGCCGATCACAGCCTGTCCGCTTCTGACCGCGGCGGGGACGGCGGAGTTGGGCACCTCGATTAACGTCACGTCGCGTTTGGCATCGAGTTTCCACTTGCCGAGCAGATATCGCATGATCGAATTGGGCGTGCCCCCATAGGGACCGACCGCGATGGTTTTGCCCTTCATGTAAGCCGACCAGTCCCGGTCCTTGGGCTCATGGCCCTTGGCCGCGCAGAGATAGACGTTGCCGCGGTCGACGCAGTGCACGACCGCGCGCAATTCGGCGCCCTTGGCCTTGGCGAAGGCATTGTGCTCGGGTCCGCCGATGAAGGCGAAGGCCTGTCCGGAGAGCACCGCGTTGGTGTGGCCGGAGCCGGTCTCGATCGTGACGATCTTCACCGCGATGTCGGACTCGGCGAAATAATTGTTGGCCATCGCGATATACATCGGCAGATAGCCGGTGCTGTGCACCGGTTCGGCGACCAGCAATTCTTTGGCCGCGGCGCGGGCGATGAAGGGCGGCGCCGCGAGGGTGAGGCCGACAGTTGCGCCAAGGGTCGCGGTCGACTGCAGAAATTTTCGCCTATCCATGACGTCCTCACTGTTCGCTGAGAGTTCCAGGTCGCACTATTGCCGCACGCCTTTGCGCAGCACGCTTTCAAGCCATGACACGCTTGCATACATGACGATGGCCAGGGTGGAGAGCACGAGAACCGCGACCCAGACCAGCGCGATGTCGTAGGTCTGGCCGGCATAGAGGATGGCGCGGCCAAGGCCGTGCTGGGATGCGATGAACTCGCCGACGATCGCGCCGGTCAAGGCGAGGCCGATATTCACCCGCAGCACCGAGATGATCCAGGGCAAGCAGAACGGCACCACAAGCTTGCGGAATACCTGCATCCTGGTCGCGCCCAGGGAATAGAACAGCTTCTCACCGTCGGGATCGAGCGCCTTGACACCGGCATAGGCGGTCAGCGTCGAGACCACCAGCGTCAGCGCGGTCGCGACCGCGACCTTGGAGGAAAGGCCGATGCCGAACACCAGAATGATCAGCGGGGCCAGCGCGAGCTTGGGGATCGATTCCAGGCAGATCACGTAAGGTTGGACGATGGCGGCGTAATTGCGCGACCACCAGAACGACAGGCCGAGCAGGGACCCTGCCGCGGTGCCGAGCAGGAAGCCGAAAATGGTCGAGCGGAAGGTGAAGCTGATGTCGGTCCAGGCTTCGCCCGTGGCGAAGAATAATCCCATGGTGTTGGCGATCGCGCTCGGTTGCGACCAGAAGAACGCATCGATCCAGCCGGCGCGGGCGCCGATCTCCCACAGCGAGAGCGCGCCGACCAAGATGCCGACCTGCACCGTGGCCAGGGCCCAGGTCGGCCAGTCCTTCTGTACCGGCAGGCGCCGGACCGGCTTTTGGCCCGTGGGCGCCGCGATCGGCGCTTGCGCCGCCAAGTCGAGGCCTGCCAATGCGTCCACGGCACGGGTGTCCTGAACCGTCATGACTTGCTCCCCGGCTTCAGGCCGCCTGGTTCATGGGTGTGGCAGCTGGCGCGTTGGCGCTGAGCAGATCGAGGCAGCGCTCCTTGATGGCGAGGAAGTCGGGGGTGAGCGCGCTGGTGCGTACGCGCGGGCGGGCAAGCGTGACCGGGATGCTGGCGATGACGCGCCCCGGCCGTGTGCCCATGACGTGCACCTCGTCGGAAAGATAGATCGCCTCCTCGACGTCATGGGTGACGAACAGCACGGTCTTGTTGAAGTCGCTCCAGAGTTGCATCAGCCACTCCTGCATCTGCAGCTTGGTCTGGGCGTCCAGCGCTCCGAACGGCTCGTCGAGCAGGATGACATCGGTGTCGAACAGGAGCGTGCGCAACAATGCCGCGCGCTGGCGCATGCCGCCGGACAACGAGTTCGGGTAGAGATGCTCGAAGCCGGCCAGTCCGTAGCGGTGGAGCAGCGGCAACGCCCGCTCGCGCGCTTTGCGCAGCGCCACGCCCTGGATTTCCATGCCGAGAATGGTGTTGTCGAGCACGGTACGCCAAGGCAGCAGAAGGTCCTTCTGCAACATGTAGCCGACGCGGCCGATGGTGCCGGTGGCGTCGACGCCCTCGATCATCACCCGGCCGGCGCTAGGTTCGAGCAGCCCGGCGATGATGTTGAAGATCGTGCTTTTGCCGCAGCCCGATGGCCCGATCAGGCTGACGAAGCGACCTTGCGGGATTGAGAGCGTGACGGGGGCCAGCGCCTGGAAGGAGCCGGTCGGCGTTTTGAACGTCATGCTGACGTCGTCAACGCAAAGCTTCGGGGCCGAAGACGGCATGCGCACTCCGCTCGACAGTGGCACGATTTTTCCCCAGGTCTTCCCCGGGGACTATATCGCAAAAGCCATGCCAGCGACTATTCCCGTTTATATTTGTAAACACTCGGAGATCGAAGTTCCAAGCGGGAGGTCGGTGGCGGCAAATTATTCTATATGCCCAAAGTTTTGGCAGCCGGCCGGGGGTTAAAAAATTGTCCCGGCTGCGGTGAGATGAGTCGATCGAGCGATCACTGAGGGCTCCCGCGCGAGCCCCCTTTGCGCCGTTGATCGACCTTCCAATAATGCACCCGCCCGCGGGTGTGGCCATCGAAGCCCCGGTACGGCGTTCCCCCCGGGCAGCATGCACGCTCTTGGATCGCGCGCTACTCATACGAGATTCGGGTAACACAAGCCAATCGGCTTGCATGCGTCGCACCAACCCACAAGCCGCAAGCACCTGACGGCCGATGGGGTCTCGGTCGTGGGGTACCGCGGTGGACGGGTTGCGGATCGTCACTTCGCCTCGGCATTGGCCGCTTTCAGAATGGGCGACCAGCGGGCAATTTCCGCCTTTACGAGGGCGTCGAACTTCGCCGGCGTGCGCTCGTCCTTGCCCGGAAGCGATCCGCCGAGATCGGACAGGCGCTTGCGGACGCCGGGGTCGTCGAGTGCCTGGTCGAGCGTTGCCGCGAGCTTGTCGATGATGTCCTTTGCCGTGCCCTTGGGCGCGAAAATGCCGGCCCAGATGCTCATCTGGTAATCGATGCCGGCTTCCTTCGCCGTCGGGACGTCGGGAAGGATCGCCAAGCGCTCCTTTGCGGACACGGCGTAGGCCTTGATCGTGCCGCCTGAAATCTGCGACGCGACGCTGACGGCCTGCTCGCAGAAGAAATCGACGTGCCCGCCGATCAGGTCGTTCAGCGCGGGCCCGGTCCCGCGATAGGCAACGAGGCTGGGCTGAATTCCGGCCTGGCTGGTGAAAAGCAGACATGCCATGTGCGACGACGCGCCAATGCCGCCATGCGCCTGTTTGACGCTGTTGCCGTGCTTTTTTACGTAGTCGACAAATTCGCGCAGGTCCCTGGCGGGAAATTCCTTGTTTGCAACGATGACGGCGGGTGCATGGGCGGTGAAGCCGACCGGTTCGAAGTCGCGCTCGGAATCGTACTTTACGTTGGGCGTGAGCACCGGAGCGGCGACATGGGATCCCATGCTGCCCGCGAGCAACGTGTAGCCGTCGGGATGCGCAGTCGCCACCCGTGCGCTTCCGATTGTGCCGCCGGCGCCGCCGACATTCTCGATCACCAGGGACTGGCCGAGGATTTTCCCCATCTGATCCGTTACGATGCGGGCGACGACGTCGCTCGGACCGCCGGCCGGGAAGGGCACCACCACGGTGATGGGCCGCGACGGATAGGTCTGCGCCCGTATGTCCAAGGGCGCGGCACACAAGGCCAAGGCGGCAAGCGAGAACAGCCCCAACACCCTCGAACATCGCATTGGCATTCTCCGAAGTCGTTTTTCTTTTGTCGTCCCGTTCCTTTGGATCGTCTTGTTCAAGTCATCAGGTCGGCCCCGAGGCATTTGCGCGTCAGCTGCGCTCGACCCAGCCATCGTCATGGGTCACGAAAATGGTGTGTTCTTCATCCCGCTGAGGCCGCCGCGGGCAAAACCTCACTCCGCTGCCACCTTGTGCGCCGCCGATACGCCGCGCGCCTTCACCACCACCTTGATCGCGTCCTCGACACGATCCTTGGCGTAGCGGATCGCGGTCGGCAGGTCGGCGAGCGGAAAGGTGTGGGTGTGGATCTTGGTGGCGTCGAACCGTTTCTGCGTCATGAACGCTTCGGCGCGATGGGTCGCGCTCTTGCCCTCGCCGCGGATGCCGTAAACGTAGATATTGTTGCGCACGATGTGGGCGACATCGACCGGCGTCTCTTCGTGCGGGAACGCGGCGAGACAGACCTTGCCGCCGCGGTTGACCATGCGGATGGCTTCGTTGACGGCATTGGGCGCGCCCGAGCACTCCACGACGTAGTCGACGCCCTTGCCGCCATTGAGCCGGCGCACCGCTTCCACCGCGTCTTCTTTCCGTACGTTCACTACGTGGTCAGCGCCAAGCTCCAGCCCGATCCTGAGCCGATTGTCGCGCGTGCCCGTGAGGATGACGGGATGGGCGCCCATGGCCTTGGCGACCGCCACGCCGAGTAGCCCGATCGGCCCCGGACCGGTGACCACGACGCTCTCGCCCGCGACCAGTCCGCCAAGCTCGGTCAGCCCGTACATGGCCGTGCCGGCGGTAACCACCAGCGTCGCCTCCTCGTCCGACATCTCGTCCGGGATGGCGACGAGCGTGTTGATGTTATTGACCTGATACTCGCAAAAGCCGCCATCGGTGGTGAAGCCGTTGGCGCGGTGGCCCTTGTCGACGTCGCCGTAGTTGAGACCGTAATTGTGGCAGGCGGTGTACATGCCCTCGCGGCAGCGCTTACATTGGCCACAGCCCGCGTGAATCTCGACGGTGACGCGCTGGCCGATCCGGTATTCATCAACCCCCGGTCCGAGCGCGACCACCGTCCCCATATATTCGTGCCCGGGCGTGAAGTTCTTGTTGTGCGGCATGCCGCCGAGGATGGATGCCGGCGGC
>DASSJW010000723.1:0-2511 GCA_035690995.1 Xanthobacteraceae bacterium | reverse complement strand
CCGCCGGCATAATCGGCGGGCCAGTTGATCGGGCCGGTGGACTGCGGATCGGTGCCGGTGAAGTCGAGGGTGATGCGGTCCCCGCGCTTGATCATCGTGATCGCGAGCTTGTGCAGCTTGGGATCGGTGACTCCGTCGTGCTCGACATAGTCTTCCCAGCGGTACTCGCCGTCGGCGATCTTCGGCAGCAGCTCGCGGCGGAAGATGTCGCGGCATTTGTCGAGGATGGCCTGGAAGCAGGCTTCCACCGTCTCGCGCCCGAACCGCTCGAACAACTCCGCCATGCGCCGCGCGCCCATCAGGCAGGCCTGCACCTCGCTGTCGAGATCGGCGGCGAGCATGTCGGGCACACGGGTGTTGCGCTTCACGATGGTGAAGACGGCCTCGTTGCGCACGCCGGCGCTGTAGAGCTTGATCGGCGGAACGGCGAGGCCTTCCTCGAACACGGTCGCCGCCGTCCCCGGCATCGAGCCCGGCACGCGGCCGCCGATATCGTCGTGATGGCCGAACGCCTGGATATAAGCGACGACCTCGCCGCGATGGAAGACCGGGACCGTGCTGCAGAGGTCGGGCAAGTGCCCGATCGAACCTTCGCTGAGATACGTGTCGTTCATCAGGAACACATCGCCCGGCCGCATGGTCTCAGGCGGAAAGTCGCGCACGACCGCATTCGGCATCGCCGAGTAGGAGCGGCCGGTGAGCTTGCGGCAGTAGCGGTCGAACAAGCCGACGCGATAGTCGTGCGCCTCGCGGATCATCGGCGAGCGTGCCGTGCGCTCGATGGCGTACTCGATTTCCGCCTCGATGGAATTGAGCGTGCCTTCCACGATCTGCAGCACGATGGGGTCGACCTCGCGCGCCGGCAGCTTGGGCGCGGTCGGCCACGGCTCACCTGTGGCGTGCACGTTCATCGCGCCCTCCCCAGCGGTGGGCGCGCGGGCCGCACGATCAGGATGCCGTGGGCATCGACCTCGAGCTGGTGGTCGGGAAAAACCACGGTCGTGGAGCCGAACTCCTCGACCACGGCGGGTCCGTCGAGCCGGAACCCGGCTGGGAGCGACGCTCGCTGATAAATCGGCGTCTCCCGAAAGGCCCCTGCGAAGAATACCGGCCGGCGGCCGCGTTCTGGCGTCGCGCCCGCATCGATGTCGAGCCTGGGAATGCTCGGGCGATCGATCATCCCGAAACCGGACACAGAGAAATTGACGAGCTCCACCTTCTGCTGGCCGGCATAGTTGTAGCCGAAGGTCTTGAGATGGGCGGCGTGGAACGCAGCGACGAGACCCTCGATGAACGCACCGCCGACCGAGCCCGAGGGCGCGGGGACGCGTACCTCCATGGACTGGCCGGCATAGCGCACGTCGGCTTCGCGCACGAGCCGGATGCGCGAACGCTCGATGCCGTCGCGCTCCAGGGTGGTGGCGGCGTCGGCTTCGAGACCGGCATAGATATCCGCGACAGCCCCAATGTCGATGGCGTCCTCGTGCATGACCTTGGTCACGATGTGGTCGGTGCGCCAGTCGACGGCCAACAATCCGAAGGCGGAAAGATTGCCGGGATTGGGTGGCACGATGCAGGCCTTCATCCCGATCAGCTCCATCACCGCCGGCGATTGCGCCGGGCCGGAGCCGCCGAACGAGAGCAGCGCGAAGTCACGCGGATCGATGCCGCGCTGGATGGTCATCTGCCGGATGGCATTCGACTGGTTCCAGTTGGCGATCTCGATGATGCCTTCCGCCAGCTGTTCCGTGCTCATGTTGCCGGGGAGCCGCGCCGCGAGCGCGGCGATGCCGGCCCGCGCGCGATCCACGTCCAGGCGAATGCCGCCTCCGATCAGTGCCGGGGGGATCCGGCCCATGACCAGATTGGCATCGGTGATGGTCGGCTCGCTGCCGCCATTCGGGTAGCACATGGGGCCGGGCTCCGCGCCGGCACTGCGCGGCCCGACCTTGAGATGACCCTCGCGGCTGATCCAGGCGATCGAGCCGCCGCCCGTGCCGATGGTCTCGATGTCGATCATCGGGATGCGCACCGGGAACGGACCGACGGCCCCGCCATTGGTCACATGCGGCTTGGCGCTTTCGATCAGGCAGAGATCGGTCGAGGTGCCGCCGGCGTCCAGGGTGACCACATTGGGAAACCCCGCCATCTCGGCAATGACCGCGCTGCCGAGCGCGCCAGCCGCCGGCCCCGACAGCGCCGTGGTGATCGGTTTGCGCATCACCTGATCCGGGCTGGCGACGCCGCCGCTCGACTGCATCACCAGGAACGGCTTCTCGCGCAGGCCGGGACCGAGCTCGTCGCGAATGCGTTCGAGATATCGACCCATATGCGGTTTGACGAAGGCGTCGACGAGGGTCGTCACCGCGCGCTCATACTCGCGGTATTCCGGCAGCACGTCGCAGGAGAGCGAGATGGTTGCGGCGGGGTATTCCGCGGCGACGATCTCGGCCACGCGGCGCTCGTGCACCGCATTGGCGTAGGAGTGCAACAGACAGACACCGATCGCCT
>DASSJW010000722.1:0-2173 GCA_035690995.1 Xanthobacteraceae bacterium | reverse complement strand
AGCACCCGAACCGCGCCCGTGGGGCCGATCACGTGCTGGCCTTCAAGGCTCGAAGCACCACCGATACCGTCTTGGCGTCCGCGCCGCGGCCGATCCGCACGCTGATGCTGCCTTCGATCTCCACCTCGATGGTGCCAGAGCTCTGATCCACCTGGCGTGTCCCTTTGCGCGGCCGGCCACGTGATGGCCGCGCTGGCGACGCCGGATCCACAACGGCCGGAACGAACTTCGGCCCCGCAGCCTCGCTCGCCACCGGCCGGCGCGCTTGCCGGCGCCAGGTGAACACCTGCTGTGGCGTCAGCCCATTCCGGCGCGCGACATCCGAAACAATCGCACCAGGAACAAGTGTTTCTTCCACGATCCCGGCCTTGAAATCCTCAGAGAACTGGCGACGCCGACCAGTCCCCGTAATCACCTCCAGCCGGCGCAGCGTTGTCGCCTCCGGCTTAAGTGTATGGTCAAGCGTAGACACAAGCCGATCTCCAATTCAGAGATCGCACAATCGCCCATCGCCAGCTTCAGATGAAGGTGGGATCACCACAGCGCTTACGTTCAGTCGAGACGTTCAACAATGAGTTGATGTGGCGCAGCCTTCACAGGGCAGAGGGTCACGACCGCGTGGCCGGCACAGCAACGACCCGCCTCAATCCAGTGATGCGCGCTCAAGACCCGACGGGTGGTGAGCGGCCCGATAAACGATCGAGGTGAGAAGGCCCTATCCGAAGCCGTCAGCACGATCCGAAGTTAGCTTCCAGCACGAGCCAAAGGGGTAGTGTCCAGAATCTTTCGCACATTTGATCAGGCGACGGCTTCGGTTTGCATGAGCTGCGGCTGATAGAGAGGCCGCATGTTCATGTAGCACTTGGTGGACCATGCGGTGCCGGCGATGTAGCGCAGTCGCGCGGCCGCCAGGTTGAGGCAGGATTGGCCGTCGGGGAATGCTCCCACGACGCGGGTCCGCCGGCGAATCTCTCGCATGATCCGCTCAAGCGGGTTGTTGGTGCGTATCTTCTGCCAGTGGATGTCCGGGAAGGCGTAGTAGGTGAGCGTTTCGGACACGCTCCGCTCGACGAGATCGGCTGCCGTGTTCATCCTGGCGGCGCGCAGGTCGTCTACGATCGCGCGCGCCTTTCGGTGGGCCGCGTCTCGGCTCTCCTGGGCATGGATAGCCTTGAGCATATGGCTCACCTCGCGGACTTTGGTCGCTGGAACGTGGCTGAATACATTCCGATAAAAATGCACCATGCAGCGCTGCCAGCGAGATTCGGGCAAGTACTCGGCGGCGCTCTCCGTCAGGCCGCGGCAGGCATCAGAAATGATCAGCTGCACGCCCTTGAGACCGCGCTCGACCAGGTGACGCAGAAACGCCGACCAGCCGGACTTGTCCTCCTTGGCGCCCTCGCAGATGCCTAGAATCTCCCGAAAACCCTCAGAATTTACGGCGCTGGCCACCAGGAGCGAAACATTGCGAACCTCGCCGGCCCAAGTCCGCTTCATCACGATGCCGTCGAGATACAGATACGGATGCTCGCCTTCGATCCGCCGATTCCGCCACGCCTCGATTTTGGCGTAGACCTTCTTGTTGAGGTTCGACACCGTGCTCGGGCTCACCCGCGTACCCCAGAGGGCTTCGGTGATGTCCTCCACCCGCCGCACTGAAATCCCCGCCAGATACATCTCGATCAGCGCTTCCTCGACCGAGCTCTCCCGCCGG
The DNA here is from genome assembly GCA_035690995.1 of Xanthobacteraceae bacterium. Classification (GTDB taxonomy): domain Bacteria; phylum Pseudomonadota; class Alphaproteobacteria; order Rhizobiales; family Xanthobacteraceae; genus VAZQ01. The sequence goes on along the minus strand of DASSJW010000722.1, from coordinate 459 downwards.
CGGTAGCGTTCGATGATCGCAGTCTCGAAGGTCTGGCGCCGCAGTTTCGGAACCTTCAGATTGACTTCGCCGGCACTGGTTTGCAGCGTGCGATCATAGCTGCCAGCCCGAGTATCCTGCCGAGCCTCGTTGCGTTCGTAGCGTCCAGCGCCACAAAGCCGGTCAGCCTCAGCATCCAGCATCGCGTTCAACGTCTCCTCAACCGTTCCACGAACCATCTCACCAAGATGATCCCGGATCCGCGCCTCATCAATCTGGATCACCTGCCCCATCGGGTTCTCGTCACTCATCGGTTGCTCCTTCATTCTAGAAGAAGCCGTCAATCCTGAAAGTGCGAAAGATTCTGTACGTTATCATCTTGTCAGAATTTCTCACGAAGGAAGAACTCGCCGCCGAATTGCGGCGGAACTCGCGTACGCTCGACCGCTGGGCGGCGCTTGGCATTGGGCCGCCGCGGAC
>DASSJW010000721.1:0-4125 GCA_035690995.1 Xanthobacteraceae bacterium | reverse complement strand
TGCCGATGTGATCACCCCACCCCATGCTCCGCCATTACCGAACCCGGAATTCAACCACAAATGACGTATGCGTGAGGCGTGACTCCCGAGACGTCTTCGCCAAGATGACGGCGAGGTCGTCATGGGTCCTCGCCCTGCGGCACAGCCCGCTGGACGTGACACTCTCCTCCGTGACCGATGGATGTTGGGATGGTGCGCGCAGGCGCGCGCGAGACGGCACGCCCGCGGCAAAAATCAATTCTGCCGGCCCATCAGGCAGTCGCCGAAGCGCTGCGCCTGCATCTGGCCCATGTGGCTGCGCCCCTCGCCTTCGGTCATCTCCTTGCCGACCATCTCGCGGCACTTCTGTTCGAGCGACGGGCTGTCGTGCCGTGGGTGGGTTTTCTGCGCGGCCTGAGCTGGAGCCGCCAACGCGATCAGAGCAAGCAACAGTACGATCATCCTCATCTCAGTCTCCGAGTTGTTTCGCCATCACGCGAGGTCAACACGCACGCGCACGCGCTCGTTCTGCGAAATTTTCGTGACGCTCGCGCGAACGCCGTGTCTCACCTGTTGCGTCTTGCCGTGCATCGATCGGGCGCATGGCGCACGCGGCGCGAATCGCGAGAACGCCGCGCACGCAACGCCAACCGATGGACCGCGCAGATATGGCGGGAGGGCAGAGCGGCAAGAGCGCACGACATGCGCGCGAGAATGGCTGGCGTGCGTCGCCGTCGGCGATTCTGAAATATTGCTGTCACAGAAGAACAGCGCGACCCGAGTCGGACCGGCGTGGCAGGCCAATAGCGGACGTTGAAGGTCCGCGTCGGCCGGCGCATCTTGCCGTCGGGTGACGCCGCGGATCGCCGGCTTCTCCGTGCGGGGCACGGCACCGTGCCTTTGCTCACCCCAGGGCGGCTGTTATCGTCACGGGACTCGCTCGACGCCATTTGCGCGCGTGCAGGATCGGAGAGAGCGTTTGCCGCAGAGCCGGACAGCTGGACTTGGCAGGACCGCCATGATGGCCGGCGCGGCGGCAATCGGGATCTCTTTGCTTCATCCGCTCACCGCCGCGGCCGCGGAGCTGAAAAAGCAATATTGGGCAACCAGCCTGACCCGCAGCGTCGATAACGGCCTGCTGCAGGGTCTCTACAAAGCGGTCGCCCGGGGCGAAGTGGGATGGCTCGACGTCGATGCCGCAAAATCCATTCCCCGGCTCGAACCGGGGATCAATCTTGTCCTCTATCATGTCGGGGGAAACTGCTACATCGGAGAAGATTGCGACCGGTTTCCCGCGTCGGAGCCGACGGGAGATCAATGGAGCGACCAGGAGCGCACGATCGATCTCAACGACCCGGCGACGAGAAAGACCGTGATCGAGGACCTGATCGCGCTGGTGCGAAAGGGCGACGACGTCGCGCCCGGGCATGCCATCGTCGGCGTCCACCTCGACAACGTCCACAGGCTCGGCGCGCAGAGCCTGGCCGACGTGTTCAATGATTTTCTCAAGGCGGTCGAGGCCGCGCGCCGGCGGGGCCTCATTTCCGGCGCCAGAGCGGTCGGTTACGTCGCCAAGAACAATCCGGAGGCGTTCAAGCAGGCGCTGGAGCGAAAATTGCTCGATGCGCGGCCGCTCTATCAGATCAATGAGAACGCAAGACTGAGCCAGGACGGAACGCTCGATCGCGATTCGCGTGTCGCCCAGCAGGTCGGACGGCGATACTGCCTGCCGGTCTTCCTGAAGACGTTCGGCTCGGACGTCGCCTATGCGACCGAGCAGCAGGACGGCGACGAGGTCAAGGTCTATGTGTCGAAGGAGATGACACGGCGGATGGCGGGGATGCCCGACATTTCCGGGGCGGCATGGTCGGCCGACGAACGCAGATACCAGCCGACGATCTTCGTGCAGGGATCTCCGGTGCCGCAGGCGCCCCTGCCGTCCGGCCAGTGCCGCGGCGAATGACGCACGAACGACGCGGCGGCAACCGTGCCGCCACGCACGCCGTGCAGGCGCTCAGGGGCCGGCAGATGCGGGCGCAATCGAAGGGCCGGCGCCGGAAGGCGTCTGCAGCGGATCGGGCCCATACTGGTTGGGGCCGACGGTCCCGCGCAGGAAGCCGAGCTCCACCAGGCCCCAGATCGAGATGACCAAAGAGGCGAGCCCGAGCACGACCGCGGCCATGGGCTGCTCCGACGTTTCCGCGATCCCCGAGAGAACGGATGGCACCAGGTAAAACAAGAGAATCCACCAGCCGCTTTTGTTGCGATCGTGCAGCCGCTTGATGCCGACGGCAAATGCCGAAATCCAGCTCACGATAAAAAATGCAATGATGATGATCAGCAAGAACAAATAGTCGAAGGCCATGCGAATGTATCTCGTGACCAGCTCGTCGCTCGGCAGCGAACTGTCGGGCAAATGCAGGCCGAGAATCATGAAGGCCGCCAGCACGCAGATGGGCACGGCAATCGCCCAGAAGACGATCCAAATCACCACCGCAAGCCAAAACTTGGCCCGGTTGATGCGCCCGCTGAAACCGAACAGCAGATGTAACAGGCTCATATGTCATCCTCGCGAAGCAGCGGCCCGCGGTGAGGTTTCTGGCCGCCGCTCTTCCGTCTGAGGCGGTGCCTTGCCGCGCCTGCCAAGCGTCACGCCAATTTCCGCCAAAACTACCTCTTCGGCTGGTGCGCGCAAGCGCCCCATCCCTGGCTGCGCCCGAAAGCTCCCTGGTATCCTGCAAGGCAAAACAGTTCGAGCGCAGTAGCGAACCGCTCTCGGGGCGGGGGATGAGACGAAATTTCATCCGACAGAGCGGCGCGTTACCGGCCATGCGCGGAACGCCATGGACGATCGTCGGCGGGCGATGCTACGCTTTCAGCACAACGTGCGCGCGCGCCGGGCGCCGCATGTCCAACGCGCAAATTCCGCGCACCCCGCAAGGGATGCCATCGATGGAGCCCGATGCGATGACCGCACCCGAAGCGGCGGGTCACCTGCGTGCCGTCGCGCAGCCGGTCTCCGCGCCGCTCACCCGCAACGCCATCTTCCTGATCGTGACCATAAAGCCCGGCGCGGAGCATCGCGCGACCGTGCGCTCGCTCTGCGGCGACCTGCCCGGGCTGTTTCGTGCGGTGGACTTTCGCGACATCGAAGCGGGCCTGTCCTGCGTCATGGGGGTGGGCTCCGAGGCCTGGGACCGGCTGTTCGGCCCGCCGCGGCCGAAGGAGCTGCACCCGTTCCGGGAGATCCGCGCCGGAGCGCGCCACGCGGTCTCCACCCCCGGCGATCTGATGTTTCATATCCGCGCCAAGCGCATGGATCTGTGCTTCGAGCTGGCGACGCAGATCATGGCGCGGATCGCAAGCGCGGTGTCGCCGGTCGACGAGGTGCACGGCTTTCGCTACTTCGACGACCGCGACCTCCTGGGTTTCGTCGACGGGACGGAGAATCCGCGCGGCGACGAGGTGATCGAGGCCGTGCTCATCGGCGCCGAGGACCCGGCCTTCACCGCCGGCAGCTACGTCATCGTGCAGAAATATCTGCACGACCTCGACGCATGGAATGCGCTGCCGGCGGAGGCGCAGGAGCGCATCATCGGCCGCACCAAGCTCTCCGACATCGAGCTGGACGACGCCGTCAAGCCGACCTCGGCGCACAACGCGCTCACGACGATCGAGGAGGACGGCAAGGAGATCAAGATCCTGCGCGACAACATGCCGTTCGGCCGCGTCGCCGAGGGTGAGTTCGGCACCTATTTCATCGGCTACAGCCGCTCGCCCCGCACCATCGAGCAGATGCTCGAGAACATGTTCGTCGGCCGGCCGCCCGGCAACTACGACCGGCTGCTCGACTTCAGCCGCGCCGTCACCGGCAGCCTGTTCTTCGTGCCGTCCGCGACATTCCTCGAAGCGGTGCAGGACGACGAGCCGGCGGCGGCAATGCCGGAGGCAGCGACGCCTGCGGCCGCGCCGGCAGCGGCCGAACCGTCACCATCCCCTGCGTCGGTGCGCGATGGTTCGCTCGGCATCGGCTCGCTCAAAGGAGATATCCGGCATGAATAACCTGCATCGCGAGCTCGCCCCCATTTCGGACGCGGCCTGGGCGCAGATCGAGGAAGAGGCCTCGCGCACGCTCAAGCGCTACCT
>DASSJW010000720.1:0-3110 GCA_035690995.1 Xanthobacteraceae bacterium | reverse complement strand
TCGAGAGCTTCGTCACCGACATCCATGCCCGCGACCACCGCGTGAAGGCAAAGATCGGCGTCAAGAATGACGGCACCATCACCGCCTGGGAGATCGACGACCTCACCGGCATCGGTCCCTACTCGGTCTATCCCCGCACCTCAGGTATCGAGGCCAACCAGATCGTCAACCTTACCGGCGGGCCGTATACCTGCCCGAACTACCGCGCCCGCGCCCGCGTGGTGTTCCAGAACAAGAACGTCATGTGCCAGTACCGCGCCGTCGGGCATCCGATCGCGACCGCGGTAACGGAGGGGCTGGTCGAGCTCGCGGCCGCCGAGATCGGCATGGACCCGCTGGAAATCCGGCGCCGCAATCTCATTGCCGACGACGCTCACCCTTCCAGCGGTCCTTCCGGGATCAAGTTCGAGGCGCTGTCGCACCACGAATCGCTCGCCCATCTCGACGCCATGATGAACTATGCCGGGCTGCGCGCCGAACAGAAGCGGCTGCGCGCACGCGGCATCCATCGCGGCATCGGATTTGCGTCCTTCGTCGAGGTGACCAATCCGAGTGCCGCCTTCTACGGCATCGGCGGCGCGAAGATCTCGGCCCAGGACGGCGTCACGATCAGGCTCGATGCGCAGGGCGCGATCATCTGCCAGACCGGCGTGACCGAGCAGGGCCAGGGCGCCGAAGCCGTCATCGCGCAGATCGCGGCCTCGTCCTTCGGTGTGCCGATCGAGCGCGTCCGCATCATTACCGGCGACACCGACAACACCCCCTATGGCGGCGGCACCTGGGCTTCGCGCGCGGCCGGTATCGGCGGGGAAGCAGCCTGGCAGGCCGGCAAGGCTTTGCGCGCCAACGTGCTCGCCTGCGCCGCCTCGATCCTGCAGGCCAAGCCCGAAGCCCTCGACATCCGCAATGGCGCCGTCGTCGACTCCGGCACCGGCACCGAGCGCCTGCCGCTGCATGAGCTTGCCCGCATCGCCTATTTCCGTCCGGACACGCTGCCGCCCGGCTTCCAGGCGGAGCTGATGGCGACGCGCCACTACGTCCCGCGCGCCTGGCCGTTCGCGTTCACCAACGGCATCCAGGCCAGCTATCTCGAGGTCGACATCGATTCCGGCTTCGTCACGCTGCTCAAGCACTGGTGCGTGGAGGACTGCGGCACCGTTATCAACCCGCAGCTTGTCGACGAGCAGATCCGCGGCGGCGTGGTACAGGGTCTTGGCGGCGCGCTGTTCGAGCATTGCATCTACGACGAGCGCGGGCAGCTCACCAACGGCAACATGGCGGACTATCTGGTGCCGATGGCGGCCGAGATGCCCGATATCGAGATCGGCCACGTGGTCACCCCGACCGCCGATTCCGAACTGGGCGCCAAGGGCGCGGGCGAGGCCGGCACCGCCGGGGCGCCGGGCGCGGTCATGAACGCCATCAACGATGCGCTGCGCCCATTCGGCGCCAAGCCGCTGACCGACATGCCCTTCACGCCGGGCAAAATTCTGCAGGCCCTGGGGCGCATCGACGAGCCGTCGCCGCCTTGACTTTCAATGCACGCAACGGTTCGGTCGGGCGCGAGCTCGATTGTGCAATGAGCATGGGAAGGACGTGGGGATGGATATCAAGGTGGGCAGACAGGCGATCGCCGAAGCCACGGAGAAGCTCAAGAACTGGGGGCGCTGGGGCAAAGACGACCAGATCGGCACGCTCAATCACGTCAAGCCCGAGGACGTCGTCAAGGCCGCCGGGCTGATCCGCAGGGGCAAGGTGTTCGCGCTCGGCATCCCGCTCGACAGCAACGGTCCGCAGACCGGCCTGTTCGGCGGGCGCTTCAACCCCATCCACCAGATGCTCGCCACCGGCACCGATGCCATTGCCGGAAGGCAGGACTGGAACAAGATCCGCTACGCCGACGATACCCTGAATTTGTGTGTGCAGGGCGCCACGCACTGGGATGCGCTCGGGCACATCTTCTATGAGGACAAGGCCTACAACGGCTACGACGCCAAGCTCATCGACGCCAAGGGGCTGAACGTGCTTGGCATCGAGCATTCCAAGAACAAGATGATCGGGCGCGGCGTGCTGCTGGACATCGCCCGGTTCCGCGGCGTCGACTGGCTCAAGGACGGCGAGGGCATTCCCAACGACGAGCTCGACGCATGCGCCAAGCATCAGAAGGTCGAGATCGGGCGCGGCGACTTCGTCATCATCCGCACCGGACAGATGGAGCGCTGCCTCCAGGAGAAGAAATGGGGTGGCTATGCCGGTGGCGACGCGCCCGGAGTCAAGTTCGAGAACTGCTACTGGTGCCAGGACAAGGAGATCGCCGCCATCTGCACCGATACCTGGGGCGTCGAGGTGCGCCCGAACGAAACCACGGAGGCGAACCAGCCGTGGCATTGGGTGGTGATCCCGGCCATGGGCTTGTGCATGGGCGAGATCTTTTATCTCAAGGAGCTCGCGGAGGATTGCGCGGCCGACAAGATCTACGAGTTCTTTTTCTGCGGACCGCCGCTCATCATCAGCGGCGGCACCGGCTCGCCGATCAATCCGCAGGCGATAAAGTGACGCCGTAGGTGTCATCCCGGGCGGCCGAGCCGCCGCGCGGCGAAGCTGATGCGGGATCAGGATGGCCGAACGAGCCCCGCCACGGCCAGGAATAGAATGGAGACTCCCATGGCCCGCTATCTCAAGCGCGGAATGGAGGCGAGCGCCGTCAAGGCCGCCGATGCCAAGGTGCGCGCGACCGTCGAGCAGATCCTTTCGCAGATCGAGGCCGGAGGCGACATAGCGGTACGCGAGCTCTCGCAAAAGTTCGACAACTGGTCGCCGCCCTCGTTCAAGCTCACCGCCGCCGAGGTCGAGCGCGCGATCTCGCAGGTGGGCAAGCGCGACCTCGATGACATCAAGTTCGCTCAGGCGCAGGTGCGCAATTTCGCGCAAAAGCAGAAGGAGACGCTGCGCGATCTCGAGGTCGAGACGCTGCCCGGCGTCGTGCTCGGGCACAAGCATATCCCGGTGAATTCGATCGGCTGCTACGTGCCGGGCGGACGCTATCCGATGGTCGCCTCGGCCCACATGTCGATCGTGACCGCGCGCGTCGCCGGCGTGAAGCGCATCGC
>DASSJW010000719.1:0-11367 GCA_035690995.1 Xanthobacteraceae bacterium | reverse complement strand
CAGATCCGGCCGAGCGGAATCATCGATGCCGAGACTCAGAGCGCGATCGAGAAGTTCGAACGCGAGCGCAAGCTGCCGATCACCGGCCAAGCGTCGGATCGTGTCGTGCGCGAACTGGCCGCGATGACCGGTCGACCGCTGGAATAGGCACTGGTTCATCCTCGGCAGGCGCGCCACCAACCAGCAAAACAATGCGAGGGCAAACCTCGTCTTGGTTGCCCCCGTGGTGGATAATCGATCGCCCGTCTGTTCGCGGGGCGGGGCCGCGGGAATGTGCGATGCGCCTCAAATCTGCAATCTGGGTTGCCGCTTATGTCCGCCGCTGCCACATCGAGGGGGCTTTCGCTGCGGTTCGCCGGCGTGGGGCCGAGGAGGCCGGGGCCATATTCGTCAAGCTCAACCGGCTCGACGGCACCGCCGAGTTGTTCGGCCCCGCGCCGCAAAGCGCCTTTGACGACGCGCGACCGTCAGATCGGCTCTTCAGCCGATGTTTTGGTGACCAGCCGGCACCCGAGGCCAAGGTCGAGGAACGCCTCGCGCGCGAACTACGGTTCGATCCCGACGTCTGGATCGTGGAGGTCGAGGATCGTGCGGGGCGGCATTTCCTCGACCAAATCGTCGCGTGAACGTCGACGCTGACCTATCGTTCGCCGCCGCGGGCGCGCTCCTCGTGCTGAAGCTCCGGACGATGCAAACCGTCCGACAGCGCCCGACGCGCGTTCTCCGCCACCGGCCAGGCGACCGGTTCGTAGTGCACGTGGCTGTGCCCTTCCGGATCCGCATCGCGCCAGATGGAGATCAAGCGGCAGGCCGCCTCTACGCTGATCTCGCCATAGAGTTCGGCAAGCTCGTAAATGCGGTCAACTGACTGTCCGGCCCATGGAATCATGAACAGCAGCACGCGCCGCAAAGTGTCGGCCGGCAGCTGCGCGGCCTTGGCGGCGACCACCATCGGTTCACCCATCGCATCATTGACGATCCGGCGGGCTTGGGCCCGCGAGACGCCAAGCGCGCGGGCTAACTCTCCCACCAGCGCTTCCGTATTGTGCTGGAGCGCGGCCGCTTCCAGGCGCCAGATTTCCGCCCGTTGCATGGGGGCCAGCCGCCGCGCCGGGATAAGCACGGCATGATCGAGATTGAGCAGAATCAGCCGGCGCTCAGCCGCGGTCGCTGCGTAGAAGAGCTCCGAGAGCTCGCCAGCCGTCGCCTGGGCGGCGGCGGGCGGGGCGGCCGGGACCTCGGCGGCGGCAGCGGGGGACCGCTCGGCGATGACGGCCGCATGGGCGCCGCCCTGCTCCTCGGCGATTCCCTTGAGATCGGCGCAGGTGAGGCAGGGCGAATCCTTCAGGATAGGGGCGGCGACCTCGATAACATCGCGCGCCAGCCGGTCGATGACTGGGCGGGGAGCCGAAGGGTAGGGCGCCAGCCGCGCGGCGAGAGCCGCCCGCTCCGAAATGTCGGCCGCATCGATGAGCCGCAACGCCAGCTCGGTGTAATAGTGTTCATCTTCGGGTGTATGCGTCGGCCGCTGCAGGTAAAGGTGGGTGAGCACACGCAGCAAGGTCGTGCGCATGTCGATTCCGCTCCCAAGATCGAGCAGATCTTCGAGTTCGGCAAAGGCCTCCGGCGATTTCGTCATGAATAGTGCGCTCTTGTTGCAACACTTCGGCTCAGAAATAGCCTAAAGGCCCGCCGTTAGCAGAGCGTTAACCTTGCGGCTCTCAAATCAGGTAGAACTGTTCTGCGGCGTGGGGCCGTCAGGGGGCGGGGGCAACGATATGGGCACTGTCATCAGTTTTCCGGCAGCGGGGTCTATACCCCGTGCTTCAAGGGCGATCGCAGCTCAATCCGGGGGCGCGACCGTCGTCATCCTTCCGGTCGTGCGGATCGAGCGATACGACGAGGAGCCGGGCGAGAACTTCAAGCGCGAGGCGAGCGCTCCTTCCCGTCGCCGCCGCCGTCGCCGTGCCAGCCGCTCATGAGACGTTGAGCATCGCTCCGGTCACACGGACCGGACGAGCGCCGAGGCAGCCCGCGCTCCCGCCGCTATGACTGCAGGCGGTCTTGCTCTGCCAGAATAAGCCTCGCGCCTGCGGGGCGCGCCGCGACCGCCGCGGCTCCCGATCTTCCAGCGAAAGCGTTTATTGCGGGCGGCACTGTGCGGATGCGAGCGCGCTGCGCACAGCAGGAATCCATCCCGTTTCGGGTGCCAGCGCTCGAATTACGATCAGGCCGGTGGTTGTCGGAGAGGCGACGATCAATCGATCCGCCGCCGTAATGTCTTCGTTCTCCGGCAATTCCGCACGTTGCGCGGCGGTCATGAGGTCAAGCTCGATGACCCGGCGCCCGGCGGCGCGGTCGTTGATGGCATAATAGGCGATGTCGGACCGGGTATAGAACGAGACCGACGTGTACGCTTGGCTGATCGGCACCGAGAATTTTAACGGACCGCGCGACAGATCGTAACGGCAAATCGACACCTCGAATGCGGGATCCATGAACGGCAGGACCGCTTTCTCCGGCGTCGGAGTCGGAATCGGAACGACAGCGTTGACCGGCGCGATGGCGGAAACGCGAGCATAGGCATCCTGGGTCGCCATGCGAGGAAGTATGAGCACGGTCGCGAGGTGCACGATGCCGGCGAGCAAAAGCGCCCCCAACAGCCATAGCGCCAAGCGAATCACAGGCATGCCCTCTTGGTGATGGCGGGCATCGGCGCGTCGCGTCCGGTGCGCATCGCCATGCCGATCGGGGTGTCGTAGAGCCGCAAGACCAGGAGATACTTGTCGACGCCGCCGGTTGGCAGCCAGTTGCCCGGGCGCGCGCGCGGACCGACCGTGATGTCGAAACTTCCGTCGGCGTTACGAATGATCTCCTGACTGGTGAAGCCGTGCCGCTGCGCCGAGTTCGCCACCAGCCGACCTTCCGGGTCGTACAAGGTCAAGGTCCAGAACCGGGCCTGCGGGGTGATTCCGCTCAGCAGCACGTCGCAGCGCCCGTCGAGCGCCAGCCCGGCGTCGTCGGCATTCGCATAGAATGCCACCCCATCGCCGGACCCGACGGGCAATTCGCCGCTACGGGCAACCATGGCACGGGCATAGGGGTCGATGCCCTGTGTCCCGTTCTTCGGCCATCCGGTCCATGCCCCGATGGTGACGCCGCCATAGGCGGTGCCCTGGGTCAGGGCGATCCAGGTTGCACCAAGGCCGATGGCCGCGGCAATCACGAGGGCAAGCATCGTTCCGAAAAGCAAACGCACGTCGGGTCCGCTATAGCGTTGTCGTCAGAGCGATGGGTGCGGCAAGGAGCCGGTCGCCGGCTTCAATCGCCGCGCACTTGACCAGCCGGCGGTTGGTCAGACGCGGATGCGAAGGTTCCCGGGGGACGCGGCATCGTCTCGTCCGAGGCTTTGGTCGATTCGCCGCGCGTCGCGAGCGCCCGCGTGGCGTCATCCATCAGCCGTTCGACCCGGATCAGCGCGTCGGCCCCGCGTTTGGTCAAAACGGAGGGGCGACCCGGCGCCGCCTCGGCCGCGCCATCCTTCTTGGCTTCGGCGACCGCGCGCGTCGCCGTCTGGGGGCCGAGACCGGGGATCTGCTTGAGCTCGATCCCCTGGTGAGCATAAGCCATGATCTCGTGCCAGGTCTGGGCGGGGAGCGATCCGCCGGTCATCTGGTGCATGGTCGTGTAGTCGTCGTTACCGAACCAGACACCGCAGATCATGTTGCCGGTAAAGCCAACGAACCAGGCGTCGCGGTAGGCGTTGGTGGTGCCGGTTTTGCCCGCGGCCTTGATGCCGTCGAGCGCAGCGCGCTTGGCGGTGCCTTCTTCCACCACCTTGCTCATCATCAGATTCATGTCCATCGCGACCTGCGGCGTGATCACCTGCACCGGCTTCTTGCCGTCCCGGTCCCAGCGCCAGATCAGATCGCCCGCGCCGCTGCGCACCTCGAGCACGGCGTGCGGAGCCATGGCCTTCCCGAGATTGGGAAATATCGTGTAGCCGCCGGTGTGGTCGAGCACAGTCACCTCGTCGGCGCCGATTGGCATGGAGGGAGTGTCGGGAAGCGGCGTGCGCAGGCCCGCCTTGCGCGCGGTCTCCTTGATCTTGGCGCGGCCGATTTTCGGGTTGCCGTTACCGAGCGCGATCGACAGCTTCACCGGAATGACATTGATCGAGCGCACCAGCGCCTGGGTGAGCGTCATCGAGCCGGCGTGGCCACCGCCGTAGTTTTTCGGGCACCAGTTGCCGATACAGACCGGCGAGTCGACGACGACGGAGGTCGGCTTGAATCCGTTCATCAGCGCGGTGGCATAGACGTAGGGTTTGAACGACGAGCCGGGCTGGCGCAAGGCGTCGGTCGCACGGTTGAATTGACTCTCGCTGTAGTCGCGCCCGCCCACCATTGCGCGCACCGCGCCGTCGATGTCCATCAGAACCGCGGCGCCCTGCTTGGCTTTGTACTCGCGTCCATATTCCTTGAGCGAGTTTTCGATCGCCTTTTCCGAGTTCTTCTGCAGGTCGACGTCGAGCGCCAGCCGCACCACGAAGACGCGCTCATGGACCGACTTGGGCAGGGTCTCAACCAGCTTCTTCATCTCGTCGAACGCCCAGTCGAGGTAGTAATTGGGCGAGCGCTCGTCGCGGCGGTCGACCGCCATCGCCGGATTGCGGCGCGCACCGAAGACCTGGCCCTCGGTCATGAACCCGGCCTCGACAAGATTATCGAGCACCACGTTGGCACGTGCGCGCGCGGCCGGCAGATTGATATGCGGCGCGAATTTCGATGGCGCCTTGAACAGGCCGGCCAGCATCGCTGCTTCCGACAGGTTCACGTCGCGCGCGGACTTGTTGAAGTAAAACTGCGCCGCCGCGTCGACGCCGAAAGTGCCGCCGCCGAGATAGGCGCGATCGAGATACAGCTTGAGAATCTCGTTCTTCGGCAGCCGCACTTCGAGCCAGAGCGCAAGGAATGCTTCCTTGACCTTGCGCTCGATGGTTCGCTCGTTGGACAGGAACAGGTTCTTGGCCAATTGCTGGCTGATGGACGAGCCGCCCTGCACCACGCCGCCGGCGCGCGCATTGGTGAGCATCGCGCGGAACAGGCCTGGGATGTCGATGCCGAAATGCTCGTAAAAACGGCGATCCTCGGTCGCGAGCGTTGCCTTGATCAGATGATCGGGGAACTGGTCCAGCGGGATGGCGTCATTGTGCCGGATACCGCGCGAGCCGACCTCGTTGCCGTAGCGGTCGAGAAAGGTGACGGCGAGTTCTGACTTCTTCAGCCAATCGTCGTCCGAAGTTTCCCGGAAGGCGGGGATGGCAAGCGCCAGCAGCATCAGCAGGCCGCCTGTTCCTATTGTCAGCGCTTCCGATGTTGGTTCGACGAAGTACCAGCGCCGCCAGCCCGCGACGTGGAAGCGATCCATGAATACGGTGAAGCGCTCATAAAGCTCGCGCGCCCAGGTCTTGGCCTGGTACATCCCGAAGTCGATGCGCGAGTCGACATCGAGAAAAAAGCGGCGCAGCCGTACCTGCCAGCCGTCCCGGTTCTCGCCGCCGTTGAAGAGATTAGCCAAGGTACCCTCGGGGCCGCAGCCCAACCCACGACGGAGCCGAACTGCCCAGTCGTTGTTATATGTTTAGCCGATCATGTTTAGCCGGTCCAAAGGTTCCAAACTATGGCGGGACGGCCACAAGGTGAATGGAACAGCAGCAGGCGAGGGGGTATTCCGGCCGCCCCTCCAGCCACCGAACGCGACGTCCGACCCCTTCCTTGAGGCGTTCTTCTATGGCCGATGACGAGAGGCCCTTTTGGCGGCGCAAGTCATTGAAGGAAATGACTGATTCTGAATGGGAAAGCCTGTGCGACGGGTGCGGGCGCTGTTGCCTGGTCAAGCTCGAGGATGCCGACGATTCCTCCCGGACCTATTTTACCGACGTGGGTTGCCGCCTTCTCGATGGCGAGACCTGCCGCTGCGGCGACTATCCCAACCGGACCGCGAAGGTGAAGGACTGCGTCCGGCTAACGCCCAGAAACATAAACCGAATCGTATGGTTGCCGCCGACCTGTGCTTACCGCCTGCTGGCCGATGGGGGCGACCTCTACTGGTGGCATCCGCTGGTTTCCGGGGACCCCGAGACCGTGCACCAAGCCGGAATCTCGGTGCGCGGACGGATCGGCGCCAGCGAGGATGACGTGAAGGATGACGAACTCGAGGATCGCATCGTGAGCTGGCCGCTGCGAATGCCGAAGGCGGCCCGCAAAGCACCGAAATCGGGCTGAGCGCGTTTGCCGAGCCTCAAAAGGCTGTGTGCTTGCGCCGCTTCCCGCGACCACACGACCATGACCCCGTGGCGCCCTTCTCGCCGGTGGCGATTTGTCGACCCATGACCGCTGCATGTGGCCGATCGCGGCGCTTACCCAACGCATGACCCGCCAGCGTTCCGCCACCTTGTCCTGGCCGGCGTTCCCCGCCTAGATGCCCCGCGCCACGCCGCCCGGGCCGGCCCTTAGTCGGATATATGCGCGACCCCCTCACGCCTGCACAGGTTTACGTCGAGCACGCCGCCGCGCGCCGCATTATCGTGGGGGTGCTTCTCGCCATGTTGCTGGCGGCGCTCGACCAGGTGATGGTCGCAACCGCTCTGCCCACGATCGCCGCGAGTCTCGGCGACGTCGACAACATGTCGTGGGTGGTCACCGCCAATCTTCTATGCGCGACGGCGGTGACGCCGCTCTATGGCAAGTTGTCGGACATCCACGGCCGCCGCACCATGATGCTGATCGCCATCAGCGTCTACGGGGTGGGTTCGCTCGCCTGCGCGCTCGCGCCCTCGATGCTGACCTTGATCCTCGCCCGCGCGCTGCAGGGACTCGGCGGCGGCGGGCTGATGCCGCTGGTGCAGACCATCATCGGCGACGTGGCGTCGCCGCGCGATCGCCCGCGCTATCAGGCCTACACTTCGTCCACCTTCATCGTGTCGACGGTCGGTGGGCCGATTCTCGGCGGCTTCATCGCCGAGCATCTGCACTGGTCATGGATTTTCTGGCTCAACCTGCCGCTCTGCGGGTTCGCCTATCTTCTCACCCACAACGTGCTGCGAGCGCTGCCGCGACATGACCGTCCGCACGAGCTCGACTTGCTGGGCGCTCTGCTCATGGTCGGTGCCGCGGTCGCGCTGATGCTCGCACTGACCTGGGGCGGGCGACGCTATGGCTGGGCATCGCCGGAGATACTGGCGCTGTTCGGCACCTCGGCGGCGCTGTGGGCCTTGTTCGCCTGGCGGGTGATGACCGCAGCGGAGCCGTTCATTCCTCTGTCGGTCCTGCGCGATGGCGCCATGCGAGTCGGCACCGGGGCGGCTTTCTTCGCCGTCGGCGCGGTCATAGCGCTGACCATCATCCTGCCGCTCTATGCGCAACTTGCGCTCGGGCTCTCCGTGAGCGGATCGGCCTTGACCATCATCGCGCTGCAAGGCGGCGCCACCGTGACGTCCATTGTCGGGGGCCGCCTGCTCGTGCGCTTCACCCATTACAAGCGCGTGCCGCTCGCCGGGCTCGTGCTCTCGATTGTGGCATTCGTGCCGCTCGCGCTCGCGCCAACCGGACTTTCGCCTGCTGCCGCGCTCGGCCTGATCGCGTTGGTGGGACTTGGTTTGGGGCCAACTTTTCCGTTCACGATCGTGGTGGTGCAGAACGCAGTCGCCATGCATCAGCTCGGAGTAACGACCGGCACGATGAACTTCTTCCGCGCGCTTGGCTCGACATTCATCGTCGCGGGCTTCGGTGCGATCGTGCTCGCCGGCGCGCCGGCGATCCGCGGGGTCGCGGCGGGGGCAGTGTTGACCGGAACGGATGCCGCCGAAGCCTTCAGGTGGGTGTTTGCGGCCGCCATGCTCTGCCTGACGATCGCGCTGGTCTGCATTCTTGCGCTCGAGGAGCGTCCGCTGCGCGGATCATCGCAGCCCACAGCGCCGGTCGACTGACGCGTCAGGCGTCATAGCTGCCCTGTGCACGCGCCCCGTTGTCTTGGGCGCATTTCAGCGTGATATCAAACCGGCTGGGACTAGCCGACGGGGATTGGAATCGGTCCCCGGCGCAAATTTTGATTTGAATGGACTCTGTGAGCCGCTCGTCGAACAAGCCCGCCAGTGCCGCGCCGTACGTTCCGCTGACCAGCGCGGAGGTGCGCAGGATTTTCTATGGCCTGATGCTGGGCATGTTCCTGTCGGCGCTCAATCAGACCATCGTCGCCACCGCCTTGCCCACCATCGGCCGCGACTTCGGCGACTTCGAGAATCTTTCCTGGGTCATCATCGCCTATCTGCTGGCGTCAACCGTGGTGTCGCCGCTCTACGGCAAGCTGTCCGATATCCACGGTCGCCGCGCCATGATGCTCGTGGCGATCGGCTTGTTTCTGGCGGGATCGGTGGTGTCGGCCGCGGCGCCCAATATGGCGATGCTGATTGCCGGCCGCACGCTGCAGGGAATCGGCGGTGGCGGAATCGTGCCGCTCACGCAGACCGCCATTGCCGACATGGTCGCCCCGCGCGAGCGCGGCCGCTACCAAGCCTATATGGGCACATCCTGGATCGTGGCGGGCGTTGCCGGGCCCGCGCTCGGAGGCATCATCGCGGAGCACCTGCACTGGTCGATGATCTTCTGGCTCAACGTACCTTTTGGGCTGGTCGCGACGCTGCTGACCTACCATGCAATGAAACGGTTGCCGCGCCACGAGCGGCCCCACCAGCTCGACCTCGTGGGCGCGGCGCTGATGATCGCGGCCGCGACCGTGTTCCTCATTGCGCTCACGTCCGGCGGCACGCGCCTCCCGTGGATGTCGCCAACGATTCTCATCCTCATGGCTGCCTCCCTGGCGCTCGGTCTTGCTTTCATCGGCTGGCTCAGGCTCGCGCGCGAACCGTTTCTGCCCCTCGCCGTGCTGCGAAATCCGGTGATGCGTGATGGCACCGCCGCGACGTCCTGGACGCTCGGCGCGGTGATCGGGCTGACCGTCTACATGCCGCTCTACTTCCAGGTCGTGCACAAGCTGTCCGCGACCGAGGCGGGCCTTGCGCTGATCCCGCTCGTGGTCATGACGACGCCGGGGTCGATGGTGTCGGGCCGCTCGATGATGCATCTGCGCCGTTACAAGGTGTCGGCGATCGCGGGGGCGATCATGGCGATCGCAAGCGTCGCCGCGCTGGTCGGCTGGCCGGCGATGCCGCTTTATGGCGTCGTCATCGCACTGACGCTCATCGGCTTCGGCGTGGGCACGGTCTATCCGGTCGCCACCGTCTCGATTCAAAACGCCGTGCCGGTGCACCAGGTCGGCACCGCGACCGGGGCCATGAACTTCTTTCGCGCGCTGGCGAGCACGCTCGCGGTCGCCGTGATGGGGGCTATTCTGCTTGCCGGCCTCGGCGTGACGCCTCAGCGCGGCACCGGTGTCGAGCGGATGGTCGAGACTGCGGGCGCCGCCGGCGTCGACATGGCCGCCGTGTTTCGCTGGGTGTTCGTGGCAGCGGAAATCTTTCTGGTCGCGGCGCTGGTTGCCGTTCTGCTGATGGAACAACGTCCTTTGCGGGGCTCAACGAGCAACGCGGCGCCCGCGCCTCCCGAGGCGTCGCCAGCGCCCGCGGAATAGCGCGTCTCTCTCTCGGGCTGGCGCCAGCGCGCTATTTGCTGCGCACAACGTCCTTGTAGTCGGGTGCCTCAGCGAGGAATCCGCGCTCCATCATCCAGTCGACCTTCTCCTTGAACTCGGCCGGCTGATAGCTCTTCACGCCGGTCAACTCCGGCAGGAGGCCGCCCTTGCGCAGTTCGGGCTGCAAGTCGCGCAACAGCTCGGCGCGCGAGCGTTCTTCGTTCTCCGCGAGCCATTCGATCGCGCGGTTGAGTGCGCGTCGCAATTTTCCCGCCGTCTCTTCATCCACGTCCTCTCCCGCGACAATGCCGCCGCGCCACCGGAGATCGGCGATCTTGCGGCAACCGGCCGCGGTCGCGCGGCTCACCAGCGGCTCCATCAGCGCGGCCGCTTCGTTGTGGCCGCTGAGCAGCGCCTCCAAGCGGTCGCTTGCGTGCTCGAGCTTGATCTCGCCGAATGGAACGCCGGCCGCCTCCATGACCTCAATGGCGGCATAGAACGTGCCGGCGTGCCAAGTGACGGCGATCGGCACGTTGCGCAGATCTGTCAGTGTCTGGACGGGCGAATCCTTCCTTACCATGATCGCGCCCGTGCGCACCGTCGTGTCGAGCCCGATGATCTTGCCTTTGCCCAGCTGCTGCACGCGCTCGATGGCGCCCCATTCGCACACCGGATAGACTTCGAGCGCGCCCTGCTGAAGCTGTGTCTCCTTCCAGCGCTGGGAGAAATCCTTCACTCGGCCCTCGGCGCCCTTGGGGTTGTCCTCGTGATAAGCAACCTCGAGGCCTTCATCGGCAAAGAAGCCTTGCTCAAGCGCCACCCGCCAGGGGCGGTCATGGGCGTTGCTGTCGCTCTGCAGCCTGATGGTGCGTGCCATGGGGGACTACCTGCTGTGTGGGGCGATAGGCCGGGATAATTCCCTGTCATTATGACCTGAAGCGCACGCGACGACAACGGAACAGACCGGACTTCCGTGATTGCTCGCGCCGGATTGCGGATTCATCATACGGCATTGCGAATCAAGTGGAACTCGGATGGCGAAGTTTTTCTGTTGCCGCTTCTGCCTGGTCGAGATGGAGCGGTTCAAGCTGGCCGACGGCACCGTCGCGCTCGTTTGCGTCGCGTGCGACGTGATCGGGCTCGAGCACGAAATGGCACATGGCGGTCCATTGCGGCCAGCCGGTCTCTCGGGGACTGCGCGGGCCGCCAAGACGCTGCGGGCTCGGTTGCGGCCGCGAGGGGAGGGAGCCCGAGATGACCGCTGAGCTCACCGCCGAGGAGATCCGTGCGTTGCTCAAGCTCGAGCCGAATGCCACCTGCGGCTTCGTGCATCTGACCTATCTGAGCACGCAATCGATCGCGGCCGGCGGATTGCCGCCGCCGTTTGCGGATGCCCGGCCGATGGGATCAGCGCTATACTTCATGGTCACGCCGAGCGCGCCGGTGCGGCTCCACCGCATCCGCAACGACCAGCTCTACCATTATTATCTCGGCGATCCGCTTGAGGTCCTGCTGCTGCACGGCAGCGGGACGACCGAGCGCTTCGTCGTCGGCCCCGACCTGCGCGGGGGCGAGCGCGTGCAGTTGCTCATCCCGGGAAATACCTTCCATACCGCGCGCCTCGCGGGACGTCGCCGCTGGTTTCTCGGCGCGAGCACCGAATGGCCAGGCGTCGTGCCCTCCGACGTCGAGATCGGCGAGGTTGAGGTGCTGGCT
>DASSJW010000718.1:0-3578 GCA_035690995.1 Xanthobacteraceae bacterium | reverse complement strand
GCGGTCGGTGCGCCAGTCCTTGGCGAGCTCCACGGCCGCGCGGGTGAGCTGGCTCGGGTACTGCTCGAGCTTCGCCTCCAGCCGTTCGAACAGGGTGAAAGCGTCGGCGGTGGCGCCGGCGAATCCGCCGATCACGTCGCCCTTGCCGAGGCGGCGCACCTTCTTGGCATTGGCCTTGACGATGGTCTGGCCGATCGAGACCTGTCCGTCGCCGCCGATCACCACCCTGCCGCCCTTGCGGACGGTGAGAATGGTGGTGCCGTGCCAGAGGTCGGTGGAGGGGGGCTGCATGCGCGGGTCCCGTGCTTGCTCACGATGTAAGCATCTTGCCGGGAAGGCGCAATTGCGCTCGCCGCAGTGGCGAAGGCAGGCGACCCCTGATAAAAGGCGCGCGGCTCAGCGCATGTCCGGGCAAACCGCGACGAACCGGTTCGCCGACAAGAATATGCGCCCCTTATGTCCAACGCGAAGAGACCCGTTCATGCGCAAAGGTTCGGTCAAGCGCACCACCAAGGAAACCGACGTCGAGGTTGCAATCGACCTTGACGGGACCGGTGCGTCGTCGGTTTCGACCGGAATCGGCTTCCTCGACCACATGCTCGACCTATTGGCGCGCCATTCCCGTATCGATCTGACCATCAAGGCCAAGGGCGACCTTCACATCGATCACCACCACACCACCGAGGACGTCGGCATCGCGCTCGGCCAGGCGGTGAAGCAGGCGTTGGGCGACATGAAGGGCATCACCCGTTATGCCGACGTTCACGTGCCCATGGACGAGGCGCTCACCCGCGTCGCGCTCGATATTTCCGGCCGGCCGTTCCTGGTGTTCAAGGCCGAGTTCGGGCGCGACAAGGTCGGCTCCTTCGACACCGAGTTGGTGCAGGAATGGTTCCAGGCATTCGCCATGAACAGCGGCGTGACGCTGCATGTCGCCACCCTCTATGGCACCAACGACCATCATATTGCCGAATCCTGTTTCAAGGCTCTGGCGCGGGCTTTGCGTGCGGCGCTCGCCATCGATGCGCGTGCGGCCAACGAAATCCCGTCGACCAAGGGCTCGCTCGGCGGCTGACATCCGTTCCCGCCAGGGACGAGAAAGTGAACAACCCATGTCCATCTACACCGTGCACGAGCCGCCGCTGAAGGCGGATGCATCCACGCCCGATCCCGATCGTTTCGCTTTCGTGCGCGACGGCTTCTCGTTCTGGGCCTTCCTGTTGGCGCCGTTGTGGATGCTGCGGCATCGGCTGTGGCTGGTATTGGTCGGCTACGTGATCGTGGTCGTGGCGCTCCAGGTCGGACTTCGTCTGATCGGTGCCTCGTCGGGGGTGATTGTCACGGTCAGCCTGCTGCTGTCGCTGCTCGTCGGCATTGAGGCGGCGACCCTGCGGCGTCTTACGCTGTCGCGACGGGGCTGGAAGAATGTCGGCATCGTCGTCGGCGACGATCTCGAATCGGCCGAGCGGCGGTTTTTCGATGCCTGGGTCGACAAGCCCTGGTCTGACCAGTCCTCGGCCAACGCGCCGGGCGGAGGATCGCGGGCGTCGTTCGCAACGGGGCTGGCGCCGGCGCGCCGGTCGCAGGACTCATCCGAGGTCCTCGGCCTGTTTCCACAACCGGGAGCGTCGCGGTGAGCGTGGCGATCATCGATTACGGGTCGGGTAATCTGCATTCGGCGGCAAAGGCGTTCGAGCGTGCCGCGCGCGAGGAAGGATTGAGCCAGCCGATCACGGTAACGTCCGATCCCGACCAGGTCAGGCGCGCCGACCGCGTGGTGCTGCCGGGCGTGGGCGCCTTCGCCGACTGCCGGCGTGGGCTCGACGCCGTCGCCGGCATGGTGGAGGCGCTCAACGACAGCGTGCGGGAGCGCGCCCGCCCGTTTCTCGGGATTTGTGTCGGCATGCAGCTCATGGCCGAGCGCGGTCGCGAATACGAGGTGATCCCGGGTCTGGGCTGGATCCCGGGCGAGGTCGACCGGATCGCCCCTTCGGACCCGACGCTGAAGATTCCGCATATGGGCTGGAACACGCTCAATGCACGGCGGCCGCACCCGTTGTTCGACGGCATCGCGGTCGGACCGGACGGATTGCACGCCTATTTCGTGCACTCGTACCATCTCAAGACCGACGACAGCTCCGATCTCATCGCCGAGGCCGATTACGGCGGTCCCGTCACCGCCGTGGTTGGCCGCGACACCATGGTCGGCACACAATTTCACCCGGAGAAGAGCCAGCGCTTGGGCTTGCGGCTGATCGCAAATTTCCTGAAGTGGATGCCGTGATGCGCCGACCGGCGCGATCGCTCCGGGCACGCGACATGTGGCCCGGTCCGTGCCCGTTGCGCGCCTCCGCGCGAGTGGGCGCATGATCCTGTTCCCCGCCATCGATCTCAAGGACGGCGCCTGCGTGCGACTCGAGCAGGGCGACATGGCGCGCGCGACGGTGTTTCACCGCGACCCGGCGGCGCAGGCGCGGGCGTTCGAGCTGCAGGGCTTCGAGTATCTCCATGTCGTCGATCTCGACGGCGCGTTTTCGGGCAGGCCGGTCAATGTCGCCGCGGTCGAGAGCATTATCGAAGCCACCACCATTCCCCTGCAGCTCGGCGGCGGCATCCGGGACATCGACACCATCGAGACCTGGCTCGACAAGGGCGTGACCCGGGTCATCATCGGCACCGCCGCGGTGCGCGATCCCGCGCTCGTCACCAAGGCGGCGACGCTCTATCCGGCGCGCGTCGCGGTCGCACTCGATGCGCGCGACGGCATGGTGGCGGTCAAGGGTTGGGCCGAAACCTCCGAGCTCACGGCCCTCGACGTTGCCCGGCGGTTCGAGGATGTAGGCGTCGCGGCCTTGATCTATACCGACATTTCGCGCGACGGCCTGCTCAAGGGCCTCAACCTCGAAGCCACCATCGCGCTCGCCGAAGCCGTGAGCATCCCGGTGATTGCTTCGGGCGGGCTTGCCTCGATCGCGGACGTCGCGGCGTTGCTGCATTCGCGCGCGCGGAAAATTGCCGGCGCCATCGCCGGGCGCGCATTATATGATGGGCGGCTCGATCCGCCGGAAGCGCTCGCGCTCATCCGCGCCGCACGCGAGCGCGAGCGATGACCGGGAAGGGAAGCGGCGCCGCCCGATGGCTGTGGTTGAGTTTGCTCGGACTCTTTCTGTTCACTGCCGGTCCGATCCTCATCGCCCTCACGGCGGGTCTGGTTGCCGCCATGCTCGGTTGCCAGCTCGATGAGGGCAACATCCATGCTTGCCCGCTTCTCGGCATCGATCTCGGCGCCGCACTTTACTTTTTCGGCATGTTCGGCTGGTTCACGCTCATGACCATTCCCCTCGGCGGCATCGGCTTCCTCGTCTGGCTCGCATTCGCCGTCGTCCTGCTGGTCAGGCGCCTGCGGCGCTCCAAGCCGGCCTGAGCGAGGACGCCGATGTTCAAGGTCCGCGTTATTCCCTGCCTCGACGTGAAGGACGGCCGTGTCGTCAAGGGCGTCAGGTTCCTGGATCTGCGCGACGCCGGCGATCCGGTCGAGGCGGCGATCGCCTACGACGCCGCCGGCGCCGACGAGCTTA
>DASSJW010000717.1:0-3694 GCA_035690995.1 Xanthobacteraceae bacterium | reverse complement strand
GCTGATCAAGCCACCGCTCACCGGAAAAGAGATTCGTGCAAAGGAACAGCAGGTCAAGCGGCTTCGAGATCGTCTAGGGCTGAGACACTGGTGCCAGCTCTACGCCGGTGAAATGGCCCGGGCCCGAATCCTGGTCAACGCGCTCCGAAGACAAAATTAGTCGCTCGACAATGCCTGCGCCTTCGAGGTGCCCCTTACACCCGTGGGATCGGTCGACACCACCGAGTTCGTGATAACTGCTCATTGCAGCGCAAGCGCCTTGTTGTCCAGTCCATCGCGGAGACGGCACGTGTTGTCGGCAAACAGCCCGAAGCGAAATTCAAGCCGGGCATCGAGCGTGCGGTCGAACGATATCAGCGTCTGCATGAGGTTGGCGCGGATCAGACGCACCGGGGCGGCGTTGACGACGCGAAGACAATGGGAGAACTGCACCGGCAGAAGGATATAGGCCGGTCCGTCGCTGGTTGCCCGTATGCGAACGCCATCTCGCTCGACCGTCATCTCCACGTTGCGCGCTTGTGCGCTCGCGGGCGGGACCTCATCCGAAACGACCGCCATCTGATCGAGGCGGCCCTGGTTCTCCCGCAGCCAGTTTGCGATTTCGTCGGCGGTGGCCGCCTTGGCAAAGCGCGTCGGGCTGTAGGTCCCGAGATTGGCGCCGCGCAGCTCGAACAGATACTCCTCGGGGGCGTCCGATGCCTTGACGTCGAGACGGACGACCCCGGGACCGTCGATCGTCTCGGTGTTGGTCAAAACAAACCGAACCCCAAGAGCACGCAGGATGTTCGGCTCGATGGCGAACGCCCGCAAGTAGTTGGTGTGTATTCTCATTCCGGCGGGCGCGAGCAGCCGCCGTATGAACGCATGCGCCTGCGCCGACGTCCACTCGCCATATTCTTCGAGGGTCGGAACGTTCGAGCGCCAGAGATAGACGGTATCGTCGAAACGATTGAGCGAATATTCGACATCTTTCGGGTTGTCGTCGCTCGTCCGGCGCGTTGCCAGCCAAATCGTGGCAGCAAAGCCGCGAAACGGCTTTCCGATCTCGATCGCTGCGTGCTGATGCAGATAGTCGCGCACGGCCGGGTCCCGCGCTAGCGGCGTCGGTTCACGCATAGCTATCGACAGGTGAACCAATGCCAAAACCGGAAATGCCCACAGCAGCGCGGCGCGGCGCCAGCCGGTTCCAGGCGCCGCGGAAAGCGAGATCGCAAAGCGTCTGCTGCGATACGCCTGCACCAGCGTGACGAGCGCAACCAGGGCTCCGACCGCGGCGGCAAAGACGGCAAGCTGAGCCGGCCGATAGCGCTCGCTGCCGTAGGGATTCTGCAGGATGACGATGACGGTTACCAGGAGAAGGAGGCCGAAAGCAAAATCGGCGAAGAAGCGGATGACGTGTTCGCGGCGTTTCGCGTCCGCGGATGCGTGACGGCTGAACAGGTCGAACGGTTGAAAGAACGGGACGACGGCGAACATGCAGATGAAGGACCAGGCGGAGAGCATCAGAAAATGGCTGGACAGCACGCCGGCCGGGCCGAGCGAGATCGTCTGGTAGGCATAGGCATGGACGTGGACGAGGCCGATATACCCGATCAACGCCGCGGCCGCGGCCCGCAGCTGCCCGCGATGCATGACAATCGCGATCGCCGCTCCGCAAAGGGCTGCGACCTGCAGCCACGCGCCGCGATTATGGACGCACAGCAGCAGCCGGGGATCGCTGCATATCGAGTGATCCCGAAACAAATGCAGCCACGACGCCGCGGACAGCAGGCGGTCCCACGCAACTGCGGCGGTCGGGGTGCGACCGGCGGTGGCGACCGTGCCGAGATAATAATCGAGAAGCCCGGACGAGAAAAAGAACATCAGGCATAGCGCCAGTGCCGCAATCTTCCACGCCCATTCGGCGAGCGCGCGTCGCCGCGTCAGGATGAGCGTGGCGGCCACCGCCACATAGGCCGGCGTGGCGAACACGAACGTGAACGGCGCCGACAGCAGCCCGGATACAAACAGGATGAAGACGCCTATGGCCAGGAGCGCGTTTCGCCACCAGGCGCCGAGACGCCCGCAGACCAGCAGCAGCGCGGCAGCGCCATTCAACGTCGCCTGCAGATGCGCATAGTAGGGCGCGAGCGCATACCAATCGTAGATCCGGAAGACTTCGGAGAAAGGCGGAAACAACAGATAGAGGTAGAGCTGCGCGGCGACCGTTGCCATCGGCCAGGAAAAACCGATCACGCGGGCGAGCGCGACGATGCTGACGGCCAGCTCGGCGGCATAGACGATATAGGAGGCAATGTTCTTTGCCGGGTCGCCGAGCGGCAGCCCCAGCGCCAGCGCTCCCGGGTTCAGCCAGGGCAGGTTGGGAAAATACATGGAGCCCATTCCCGCCAGCATGCTGTAGGGACTGAGATCGAGAACCTTCCCGAAATGAAGGATGGCCTCGACGTTCCATTTGGCCCACTCGCCGTCGATCGGCCGGTAGAGCGCGGACGGCATGCGCTCCATGCCGACGATCATCAGGACGACGAGAAGCCCCCAGGACAGGAGATAAGGCAACGCCCGGCGCGCAGCCTCCAGCACCACGGCGTTGGTCTTGGGCAAGGGCGAGTGCATCGAATCTATAATTCTATGCGAGATGCCCCGTGAGCCTAGCACATCCGATGCGGCGCTCGATGGTTGCCCCCACGTCGCGCGGCCTGCGCGGCCCCGCCCCCGGGCTCGACCCGGCACAACGCGGACGCGGCGCCCCGCCGCCGGGCAAGGACACCGCGTCGGGGACTACTGCCATTCGAACTGCGCGTGGAGAAGCGCCACCCGCCCGGCCGCGCACCCTGCGACGTCCATTCCTCCCGTCGCCGCCGGAACGCGTGACGAGGGTGCGAGTTGGGACGCAAAGACCTTCGCGCCAGCGCGAGCTCGTTTCGGAGACAACAGCATGAATAAACTGGTCGGCGGCCTCGTCCTGACATTCCTCCTCGCCGGATCGAGCAGTGGCGCTCAGGCCGGGCCCTGGTGCGCCTTTTACGATCCCTCGACCTACAACTGCGGCTTCCACAGCTACGCGCAGTGTTACGCAACCATCTACGGGAACGGCGGGTGGTGCCGGCCCAACATTTTCGAGCCGTCCGGCCGGGACCGCCGCTCGGGCAGGAGGGTTCCGGGCGCCCGCTATTGAGGCCGCGCGCGGGCGTCGGCCGTCGGCTCTGCGGCAAGAGCCGTCAGACGCTCCGCCAGTGCGCGTGCCACCGAAGGCTCCATCTCAACCCGGACAATCTGGGCGGTGGGACGGTGCCAGTCGTCCAGCAGGTGGAGGCTGATCTCGATGTTCTCGCCCAGCGCTCGGGCCAGCGCCAATACGGCAGTGCCCAGGTCATGCGGTGGAGACCCGCGAAATTCGGCGACCATGACGCGATTCCTCCCGAGCTCGTTGGCAGGCGCTTTTTAGCCCCGCTGTTTCAGCCGCTCAATTTCCTTCAACGCTTCGTCGCGCTGGCGCAGGAATTCGTTGCGTTCACCCAGGGCAATATCGCGCTGGCGCAAATAGGCGTCGCGTTCGCTCAACGCGGTGTTGAGCTCGCGCAGATATTTGTCGTGCTGCGCAAGAGCCTGCCGCAACGCCATCTCAGCCTTCGCGAGCTTTTCCCCGATCCCAAGCCGAACATGCAATCCCTTCCGTCTTTGCAATCGGGCTATG
>DASSJW010000716.1:0-5087 GCA_035690995.1 Xanthobacteraceae bacterium | reverse complement strand
CGGCATCCGATGCCCTACGGGGATTTGGCGAAGCAGCGCGCCCAGCGGTTCGCGTCCATCGCCGATCTCGACAGCGCGCAGTGCACCGCGGAAGAGCGCGAGGAGTACGAGCCTCATATCATGGTGGGGAACGTCGTCTTTGCCGGCGTGGACTATGCCGAGGTTCTCCGGATGGCGGAGTCGGAAGCCGATATTATAGTCTGGGATGGCGGCAACAACGATTTCCCCTTCGTGAAGCCGGATCTGCATATCACGGTGGCCGATGCGCTGCGCCCGCGCCAGATTTCGACGCACCACCCGGGCGAGGCCGTCGCCCGCATGGCGGACGTGCTGGTCATCAACAAGACCGACTCGGCGCCTCCTTCCGATGTCGAACTCGCCGAACAGGGCGTCCGGGCCGTCAACTCGGTTGCTGTCGTCGTGCGCGCCGCCTCTCCGATCCGACTCGATGATGCGTCGGCTGTGAAGGGAAAGCGCGTGCTTGTGGTCGAAGACGGCCCGACCATCACCCACGGTGGTATGTCCTATGGTGCGGGCTATGTGGCGGCCGTTGCGGCGGGAGCCGATGTGGTCGACCCCAGGCCGTCCGCAGCTCCCGGTATATCTGAAATATTCCAAGCATATCCGCATATCGGCAAGGTACTGCCCGCGGTCGGCTACAGCGCCGCTCAGCTGGCCGCTTTGCAAATGACGATCAACGACGCCCAAGTTGATGCGGTCGTCTCGGCCACTCCGGCCGATCTTGCGCATTTGCTCAACCTCAACAAGCAGGTCGTGCGGGCGCGCTACGAATTCGCCGAGGTGGACGAGCCCAGACTTTCGTCGATCGTCGACGCCTTTGTTGAGGGAACACTCCGCGCCAGGAGCGGATATTGATGCTCGTGGTCATGGCGCTTGGCGGCAACGCCCTCCTGCGCCGCGGACAGCCGCTCGAGGCAGAGGTGCAGCGGCGCAATCTGCTGGACGCTGTCGCCAAGGCGGTGGCGCCAATCGCTCGAAGGCATCAGCTTGTCATCACACACGGCAACGGTCCGCAGATCGGGCTGCTTGCTCTGCAAGCGGCGGCCTACAAGGAGGTGTGCCCGTATCCGCTGGATGTCCTTGGTGCCGAAAGCGAAGGAATGATCGGCTACCTGATCGAGCAGGCGTTGAGCAATGAGTTGCCGGGCCGGGAGATTGCGACCTTGCTCACCCAGGTCGAGGTCGACAGCTCTGATCCGGCCTTTGCCAAGCCCAGCAAACCGATCGGTCCGATCTACGGCGAGGCCGAGGCTCGGGAACTTTCAGCTCGGACATCGTGGACGTTCATGCCCGACGCTGGCGGCTTTCGGCGCGCCGTGCCGTCACCCGCTCCGCGTCGTATTCGCGAGATCAACGTCATCAAACTATTGGTGCAATCGGGAATGGTCGTCATTTGCGCCGGTGGCGGCGGCATCCCGGTCGTTGCGACGGCGGACGGGGCGCTCCGCGGTATCGAGGCGGTGATCGACAAGGACGTATCGTCAGCCTTGCTCGCCGAGGAAATCGGCGCCGACGCCCTGCTGCTGCTCACGGATGTTCCGGCCGTCTGGACCAAATGGCCGATGTCGGCCGGCCGACCGATCGGGCATATCACGCCGAGGGAGCTGCGCACCTATGCCTTCGAACCGGGTTCTATGGCGCCGAAGGTGGAAGCCGCCTGTCGCTTCGCCGAACGCACCGGGCGCATTGCTGGTATTGGAGCTATCGATCAAGCCGAAGCCATCCTTGCGGGTGGGGCAGGAACGATTGTGGCCATAAGCGGCGGGGCAAATGATAGCGTTTGATTCAGGTCAATGAGCGCCATGGCGTCGCCACTAAGAAGAAGGAGAGCTACCAGAGGAGTTCGTGACATGAAGGCTTCCGACGTAATGGTTTCGAACGTCATCACGGTCGGTCCCGATGCCTCCATTCAGGACGTTGCGGATCTGCTCCTGCGCAATCGAATCAGCGCCGTGCCGGTGGTTGGCGCTGACGGCGAGATTCTTGGAATCGTAAGTGAGGGCGATTTGCTGAATCGTCCCGAGTCGGAAACGGAGCATCGGAGGTCATGGTGGCTCGAGGCCCTGACATCGAAGGAGACTTTGGCGGCCGACTATGTCAAGTCGCATTCGCGAAAAGTGACCGACGTCATGAGACGCGACGTCATTACGGCTGCACCGGAAACTCCGGTCGCCGAGGTGGCTGCGTTGCTTGAGAAATATTGTATCAAGCGAGTGCCGATCGTGAAGGACGAGAGGATCGTGGGGATCGTGAGCCGGGCCAACCTGCTTCAAGGGCTCGCCAGCCTGAAAGACAAGATTCCGCAAGCGCGCTCCGATGATTCCACCATTCGCGACAAGGTGATGGCGAAACTGGACAACGCGCGTTGGACAAGGCCCGCGCTGCTCAGCGTGACCGTCCAGGATGGAACTGTCGACCTGTGGGGTATTGTCAATTCGGAGTCAGAGAAGAAGGCTGTCCACGTTCTTGCCGAGGTCACGCCTGGCGTCCGCGCGGTGCACGATAATCTGATGATCCGGCCGGTCTCATCCGAAGGTTGGATGTGACGGAGCCGGATCATGCCCCGCCCAAAGGCCGGTTCGGACGACGTCGTCGCAGACCGGCGCATGGATGCCGTTGCCAATTCGTCCGCCAGCGCCCCTGCTGTCTCTGAGGGCGTCGGCGTCGCCGCGCCGCTTTCTGTGAATCGGCTTTATCGTCCGGCTGATCTGTC
Source organism: Xanthobacteraceae bacterium (assembly GCA_035690995.1). Lineage (GTDB taxonomy): Bacteria > Pseudomonadota > Alphaproteobacteria > Rhizobiales > Xanthobacteraceae > VAZQ01. Next base: position 2,353 of record DASSJW010000716.1, on the reverse strand, counting down.
GGCACTCTCGTTTCAGACAACGTCGGAAATCGAGCCGATCGATGGCTTGGTTGGGCAGCAGCGTGCGGTCGAGGCGATCGGCTTCGGCACGCGGGTGCGCAAGCCCGGATTCAACTTGTTCGTGATCGGGTCAAGTGGGGCGCGCATGCAGCAGGCCGTGGGGAGCGTCCTGAGGCAGGCAGCGCAAGAAATGCCCAGCCCGCCCGACTGGGTCTACGTCAATAATTTCAGCGAACCTCACAAGCCGATTGCGATCGAGCTTCCGCCCGGGCGCGCGCTGGAATTCCGTGGCGCAATGCGTGAGCTGGTGGACGATCTCAAAACAGCATTGCCGGCTGTGTTCGAGAGCGAAGACTACCAGACGCGCCGGGAAGCGATCGACCAAGCCTTTCAAGCAAAGCAAGGCGAAGCCTTTTCCGCATTGCGTGACAAAGCCGCGGGGAAGAGCATCGTCATCCTGCGAACGCCGGTCGGTTTCGCTTTGGCCCCTGCCCGGGATGGGCAAGTGGTTCCGCCCGATGAATTCAGCAAATGGCCGGAACCGCAGCGGCGCGAGGTGCAGGAAACCATTGAGATTTTGGAGAAGGATCTAGAGCATATCATGCACCAGATCCCGCAATGGGAGAAGGCGCATCGGGGCGAGATTCGCAAGCTCAATCGTGACACCGCGATGTTTGCGGTCGGGCAGTCGATCGACGAGGTCAAGGCCAAGTTCCCGGACGTTCCGAGAGTCATCGAGCATCTGGAAGCGGTTCGGGGCGACCTCATCGACAATGTCGCGATGTTCGTCATGAAGGGGGAGGCCGAGGAACGGGAGAACCCCGACAGGCGCATCGGCGGTTCATTCGAGCGGTACGAGGTCAATGTTCTCGTCAGCCGCGCGGCGCAGGACAAGGCGGCGCCGATCGTCGAAGAGTTGCACCCGACCCTCGCCAATCTCATCGGGAGTATCGAATACGTCTCTCAACACGGCGTGCTCGTCACGAACTTTCGCTTGATCAAGTCAGGTGCCGCTCACCGCGCCAATGGCGGATTTCTGTTGCTCGACGTGCGGCACCTGCTGATGGAGCCGTTCAGCTGGGCCGCGCTGAAGAGAACGCTACGCCAGCGTGAAATCAAGATCGAGGATGTCGGTCGCTTTCTAGGGCTGACCAGCACGGTTTCGCTTGAGCCGGACCCGATCCCGCTCGATGTGAAGGTCGTGCTGTTCGGCAGCCGGCTGCTCTACTACCTGCTGGTGGCGCTCGATCCCGAAGTCAACGAATACTTCAAGGTATTGGCCGACTTCGAGGATGAGGTCGACCGCTCGCCCGAGAGCGAGGCCCTCCATGCCCGGCTGATCGCGTCCATTGTCGCGCGTAACCACTTGAAACCCGTCGACCGCGACGGCGTCGCGCTCCTGCTGGAACACGCCTCCCGCCTCGCAGATCACGCGGGCAAGCTCACGCTGTTGATCGATCAGATGCGGGATGTGCTGGCCGAAGCCGACTATTGGGCAGCCGACGCCAAGCGCGCCGCAATTACACGCGAGGACATTCAGCATGCGCTGGATCAGAAGGTCCGCCGCGCTTCCCGGATGCGGGATCGAGCACAGGAAGCCATTCTCCGAGATGTCGCGCTCATCGATACCAGCGGCCGCTGCGTCGGCCAGGTGAATGGTCTGAGTGCGCTCGAACTGGGCGAATTTCGCTTCGGACAACCGACGCGGATCACCTGCCGCGTGCGGCCCGGCAGCGGGAAGGTGGTCGACATCGAGCGCGAAGTCGAGCTCGGCGGCCCCATTCACTCGAAGGGCGTGCTGATCCTGTCGGGGTTTCTCGCCGGCCGTTACGCGGTGGATACGCCGATGTCACTGTTCGCGAGCCTCGTGTTCGAGCAGTCCTACGGCGGTGTTGAGGGTGACAGTGCCTCATCCGCCGAGCTCTATGCCATTTTGTCGGCGCTGTCCGAGCTGCCGCTGCGCCAGGACCTTGCCGTCACCGGCTCGGTAAATCAGCATGGCGAGATCCAGGCCATCGGCGCGGTTAATGAGAAAATCGAAGGCTTCTTCGACATCTGTCGAAAGAGGGCGCTGACGGGCACCCAAGGTGTTCTCATTCCAAAGGCCAACGTGCAGCATCTGATGCTGCGCCGGGACGTGATCGATGCATGTGCCGAGGGAAAGTTTGCGATCTATCCGGTCAACACGATCGATGAAGGGATCGCGCTCTTGACCGGCGCTCCCGCCGGCGAGCGTAGCGCCGGCGGCTGCTATCCCGACGGCAGTGTGAATCGGCTGGTTGAAGACCGTCTGCGCTCTTTTGCGCGCATCCGGCAGAGCTTCGGCCAGCGTCTGCTGCCTGAGCCTGCGGAT
>DASSJW010000715.1:0-3440 GCA_035690995.1 Xanthobacteraceae bacterium | reverse complement strand
TCGCCGTCGAAACCGCCCTCACCCCGCAGGCGCTCTTGGCGCGCGCACAAGCGGTGGAGCGCGCGCTGGGCCGTGACCGTGCCAACGAGCAGCGCTGGGGCCCACGCCCGGTCGATATCGACCTTCTCGCCTATGACGATTTGGTCTTGGAGGAGCCGGGTCTCACGCTGCCGCACCCACGCCTGTTCGAGCGCGCCTTTGTCCTGGTGCCGCTGGCGGAGATTGCACCCGAGAAGGTGATCGGCGGCATTCGCATGTCCGATGCGCTGGCCGCGGTCGACACCACGGGCGTGCTAAAGCTGCCGCCCCGATCATGATCACCGCGCCTGGTCCGGCGGCCGCACGGCCGCTGGCGCCACGCGGATGGCAGTTGGCCCATCATTTGCTCCGTGGCAGTTTGTGATCATGACCCCCGCCTCCGACGAGCTACCCTTGGCGGCCGAGTTTCCCGCGGCCACCCGCGAGCAATGGCGCAAGCTGGTCGAAGCGGTGCTCAAGGGCGCGCCGTTCGACAAGAAGCTTGTCGCCCGGACCTATGACGGGCTCGCCATCGAGCCGCTCTACGACCGAAAGGCGGATGCGCTGCCGATAGCAGGGCGTGCACCCGGCACGCCCTGGTCGACCGTCCAGCGCGTGGACCATCCCGACCCATCGGCGGCGAATGCGGAGGCCCTGCACGATCTCGAAAACGGTGCGACCGGCCTCTCCCTCGTCTTCACCGGCGCGGTCGGCGCCTACGGCTACGGGCTCCCCGCGTCCGATGAGGCGGTCACGCGCGCGCTCACAGGCGTTCACCTCGATGCCGGCATCGGGCTCGATCTCGATCTCGGCTCGCACGACGCGAATGCGGCGGACTGGCTGGCCGCCTCGGTTGAACGTCACGGCCTTGCGCCCGCCGCCACCGGCATCCGTTTCGGTCTAGACCCGATCGGCGCCGCTGCGATCAGCGGCGGCAGCCGCCTGCCCTGGAGCGGGCTCGCCCCGGGCCTCCACTCCGCGATTTCCGCCTTGGCCGATCGCGGCTTTGGCGGGCCGTTTGCCTGCGCCGACGGCCGCATCATTCACAATGCCGGCGGCTCGGAGGCGCAGGAGCTTGCCTACGTGCTGGCAGTCGCCGTCGCCTATCTGCGCGCACTCGAGGCGGGCGGAAAGGCACTCGAAGCCGCGCGGCGCATGATCTATTTCCGCCTCAGCGCCGATGCCGATGAGTTCTTGACCATCGCCAAGTTGCGCGCCCTGCGGAAGCTGTGGGCACGCATCGAGGAGGCCTGCGGGCTCGAACCGGCGCCGTGCTTCGTCGCGGCGGAAACCGCCTGGCGAATGATGACCAGACGCGATCCTTACGTGAACATGTTGCGTACGACCATCGCGGTCGTCGCCGCGGGTCTCGGCGGCGCCGACGCCATCACCGCGCTGCCGTTCACGATGGCGCTCGGCCTGCCCGATCGCTTCGCGCGGCGCATCGCGCGCAACACGCAGCTGATCCTGCTCGAGGAGTCCAATCTTGCGCGGGTCGCAGACCCCAGCGCCGGCTCGGGCGGCATCGAGGATTTGACCGGACAGCTCTGCGGCACGGCATGGCGCGAGTTCCAGCAGATCGAACGGGCGGGTGGCGCGTGGGCAGCTCTCGATCAGGGCATTATCCAGAGACGCGTCGCCGCGGTACGCGACGAACGCTTTGCCGCCGTGGCGCGGCGCAAGGATGCGATCACCGGCACCAGCGATTTCCCCGACCTCGCCGAAACACCGGTTGCGGTGCTCGACGTCGCGGCGCCATCGCTTCCCTCGGCCGCGGCCGTTTGCAGGGTTGAACCGCTGCCGCGCATCCGCCTCGCTGAACCGTTCGAACAGCTGCGCGACGCCGCCGACCGCATCCTCGCGCGCACCGGCATCCGGCCGAAGATCTTCCTCGCCAATCTGGGCAGGCCCTCCGACTTTAGCGCCCGCGCAACCTTCGCCAAGAATTTTTTCGAAGCCGGCGGCATCGAGGCAGCAGGCAACGACGGCTTCGCGAGCTGCGACGAGATGGTTGCGGCACTGCGAGCCTCCGGCGCCAAGCTGGCATGTCTGTGCTCCTCGGATGACGTTTATGCCCGCGAGGCGACAAAGGCCGCGCAGGCGTTGCGCAGCGCCGGCGCTTCGGTCTGGCTCGCCGGCCGGCCGGGTACGCTCGAGCCGGCGCTTACGGAGGCCGGCGTTTCCGGCTTCGTTTTCGCCGGTTGCGATGCGCTTGCCGCCCTGCGGGCGGCCCACGATCTCGTTGCCAGCCGGGAGTAAAGCCATCAGACTGCTTCGACGCGTGCGCGTCTTGTGCACCGCGAATAGTCGGAATCAAGCGATGAGCAATCCTGAACGCCCTTTCGGCTGGCGCAAGCGCATCGGCCTCCTCAGCCCGACCGTGATCGAGACGGCGGCCTACGACTTCTATCGGCTCGCGCCCGATGGCGTCTCGATGTGCGCCACCACGTCAAATATCGAGCATTGGAGCCGCGAGAATTTCCAGCAGCACGTGCTCGAGCCGATCGTGACCGCGGTCAAATATCTCGCATCGCGCAACGTCGATTACATCATCCATACCGGCATGCCGGTGGTGACCACGCGCGGCAAGGGCTTCGAGGATGAGCTCGTGCAGCAGATCGAGCAGGCCACCGGGCTGCCGGCCACGACCAGCATCCGGTCAGCGATACGCGCACTCGCACACCTTGGCGTGCGCAAGGTCGCCGTGGTGACGCCTTATCCGCGCGAGTTGCACGAGTCGGCGGTGTCTTTTCTCGGCGCGAGCGGTTTCGACGTGGTGGCCGATCACACCATGGATGTGGTCTTCAAGCGGCTGCAGGACGTCACTCCAGCGCAGATCGCGGCGACGACAAGGGACGTCCTGGCCTCGGTGCCGGCGGCGGAGGGCGTCTACATCCCGTGCAATCAGTGGTCGGCGGCGGACGCCGCTCCGCTGATCGAGCGGGCGCTCGGAATCCCGGTGGTGACGGGCGCCCACGCCGACTACTGGGAGGCGTTTCGCTCGGTCGGCATCCATGATCGGATCGAGGGCCACGGGAGCTTGATGCTCAGTCTCAGCGAGCAGGCAGCGCCGGCGTTAGCCGCGCGCGCATGAACGCATCTTCCGGCGCGGAGACATGGCAATGCGAGCCAATCCGACACGTTCGCTTGTGCTGCTCGCCGCGATGGCGGTCCTGGCGCTCGCGCCGGTCCGCGGCGCCGCACAGGATTTTCCGACCCGGCCGGTCCGCTTTATCGTGCCTTACGCCGCCGGCGGCAGCGGCGACCTGCTGGCTCGCCTACTCGGCAACAAGCTTGCCGCCATCTGGGGACAGCAGGTCGTGGTCGATAATCGCGCAGGCGGGGGCGGCCTGATCGGAACCGAGTTTGCGGCGCGTTCGGATCCCGACGGCTATACGCTTTACCTCGCCACCGACGGCCCG
>DASSJW010000714.1:0-4077 GCA_035690995.1 Xanthobacteraceae bacterium | reverse complement strand
CCGCTGCAGAAATCGTTTCGCAAGCACCACGCCTTGCAATGCGGTTTCTGCACGCCGGGCATGATCACGACCGCGCACGTGCTGCTGAGCGAGGAGCCGGATTGCGACGCCGCGCGCGTGCGGGAAGTGCTCTCGGGCAATCTCTGCCGCTGCACCGGCTACATTTCCATCGTCGAGGCCGTGCTCGACGCACGTTCGGCCTATGGTGGTAAGAAGATTGCCGGCGACCCTGCGCGGGAGCGCAGATGAGAACCGTCAACTCGCTGATCGGCAGCGCGATCGAGCGCCTCGAGGATCTTCGCTTCCTCCGCGGCCGCGGGCAATATGTCGACGATCTCGCGCGCAAGGACATGCTGCACGCGGCATTCCTGCGCAGCTCCGTCGCGCACGGCCGCATCCGCTCGATTGACGATTCCGCCGCCCGCGCCTTGCCCGGCGTGCACAGCGTGATCACCGCCAAGGATATCGGCAACCGCGTCCCGCGCGTCCCCATGCGGCTGCAGCCATTGCCGGATTTCGAGCCGTTCGGGCAACCGGTGATTGCCGAGCATAAAGTACGCTATGTCGGCGAGGTCCTGGCCCTCGTGCTCGCCGATACCGCCGGCATTGCCGAGGATGCGCTGGGCCTGATCGAGGTCGACATCGATCCGTTGCCGGCGGTCGCCGATCGCTGCAGCTCGGCGCAGAACGCATCGCTGCTGTTCGAAGACACGGGCACCAATCTCGCGATCAAGTTCCACGCCGTGCGCGGTGATGCCGCCGCGGCGTTCAAGGACGCGCCCTATGTCCGGCGCGAGAGCTTTCGCACCCAGCGACATCTGGCGCTGCCGATGGAGCCGCGCGGGCTGCTGGCGGAATGGGATGCGGCGCGTGGCCGGCTCACCGTCTCGGGCGGCGCCAAGGTCCTGTTCTTCAATCGCCGCACGCTGGCGAAGGAAATGGGCCTGCCCGAAAGCGCGATCGAGATCGTCGAGAACGACGTCGGCGGCGGCTTTGGCGCACGCGGCGAGTTCTACCCCGAGGATTTTCTCATCCCATTCGCCGCGCGTCACACCGGCCGGCCGGTAAAATGGACGGAAGACCGGCGCGAAAACCTGATGTGCCTGAACCACGCGCGCGAAGCGGAATGCGACGTGGAGATCGCCTGCACGCGCGAGGGCACGATCCTCGGCCTGCGCGGTCACGCTTACGTGGACGTGGGCGCCTATATGCGCACCAACGGCGCGGTCGGCGCGCGCAACATCGCGCAGTTCATGTCCGGACCCTACCGCATCGCCAATATCGACATCGACGTCGCGCTCCAACTCACCAACAAGACGCCGGTCGGCACTTACCGCGGACCCGGCCGCTTCGAGACCGATTTTTTCCGCGAGCGGTTCCTGGACATGGTGGCGCAAGACCTGGGGCTCGACCGTGTCGAGTTCCGCCGCCGCAATCTGGTGCGGCTGCAGGAGATGCCGTATTCGATCGCCACCATCACGCCGTTCGAGAGCAAGGACGAGTTCGACAGCGGCGACTACCAGGTCACGCTCGATCGCTGCCTCGACGAAATCCAATGGGCCGAAAAGTCGAAGCTCGCGGGCAAGTTGATCGACGGGCGCTATCATGGCGTGGCCATCGGCTGCTTCATCGAGGGCGGCGCCGCGGGACCGAAGGAAAGCGCCCGCATGGTGCTCGAGCCTGATGGGCTCTATTCGGTCTATGTCGGCTCATCCGCCATCGGCCAGGGCCTCGAAACCGCCTTCGCGCAGATCGCGGCTGATGCGCTCGAAGTTCCGATGGACCGCATTCGCGGGGTCTTCCACGGCACCACCTCCTTCGTCAGCGACGGCTACGGCGCCTACCACTCGCGCTCGGTGGTGATGGGAGGCTCGGCCATGCTGGCGGCAGCAGCCAATCTGCGCGATGTGATCCGCACGCAGGCGGCCAAGCGCCTCGGCTGTGCGCCGGCCGAGATCGAGATCGTGGAAGGCACCAAGGCGGTCGGCCCCGGCGGCAAATCGGTTCCGTTGCAAGGGCTTTCGACCGAAGGCATCTCGGCCGAGGGCGCCTTTCTCAACAAGAAGCACACCTACACCTACGGCGCCCACGCCGCGCACGTGGCGGTCGATCCCAAGCTCGGTCACGTGGAGCTCATCGACTATGTCATCGTCGAAGATTGCGGCCGCATCATCAATCCATTGACGGTGCATGGCCAAGCTGTCGGCTCGGCGGTGCAGGGGCTGGGCGGCGCCATGATGGAGCATCTCGTCTACGACCAACAGGGCCAGCTGCTGACCGGCTCGCTTGCCGATTATCTCATTCCGACCGCCAGCGACTTCCCGAACATCCGCGCCATCGTGCTGGAAAATCATCCCTCACCGATCAACCCGCTTGGCGCCAAGGGCGCAGGCGAGGGCGGCATCATCGCCGCCGGCGGCGTCATGGCCAATGCGGTCGCCAATGCGCTGAGCACGTTCGGGGTGCAGCCACGCGAGCTTCCGCTCACGCCCACGCGCATCTGGGAGCTGGTGCAGGCCGCCAAGCAGCCCGTGGCGGAGTGAGCCATCGCCATCGCGCGTGTCCCGGGGGAGTGCAGCGAGGGCCCTTGCCCGAGCGAAACGAGACCCGGGACCCAGCGAGAGAATCGCGAAGCGCAATATCATCAATGCGTGCCGGGGACTCCTGGGTCCCGGATCTTCGCTCGCTTACGCTCGCTCGTCCGGGACACGAGAGGGCACCCAACCGCCACTCTCGCTTCATTGACTGGCTGCGCAATGGGGATAGGCTCAGCCTCAACAACCCCTTCGACAGGAGTAACCCATGAGCGTCGCACGACATCCGCGTCCTCCGGAGCTGGTCGATGTCCCGATCGAGGACATCATGCAGAAATTCGTCGGGCGCTTTCGCGAGAAGAAACCGGACTGGGCGGCATTCGAGGACGCCAAGATCGAGGGCTACAAGCGCGCGCAGCACCGCTTCATCGGCGCCGGCGGCTCCGGCAAGCACAACGACCCCACCGTCATCCCGGCGAAGAACTTCACCTTGTCGATCATGTACGTGGAGCCGGGCCAGGGCAACGCCGCGCACACCCATGAGGTCGAAGAGTGCTTCTTCGTGCTGCAGGGTTACCTCGACGTCTTCGTCGAGGACGAGAGCGGCAAGCGCCTCACAACCCGGCTGGGGCCGTGGGAATGCATCGCGTGCCCGGCCGGTGTGATCCACGGCTATCAGAACGACAGCCTCGAACCGGTCTACTTCCAGGTCATGATCGGGCGCGCAAAGCCCGAGACCATGGGCTATGCCGACGAGGACCTCTACAAGAAGCGGGATGCGCACCTCAAGGCAGTGTGAACCGCGAGGTGATTGCTGCCGACATCCGATTTGCTTGATCCAGCGTCAACGACGTGAGCTGAGGTTGCGCATGCGTGCTGTTCTCGCGGTCGTGATCGCGGCCATACTCAACGTCGCGGCGCCTGCACAGGCGCAGGACTGGCCGCAGCGGCAGGTCACCATCGTGGTGCCATTCGCCGCGGGCGGCTCGGCGGATCTGCTCGCACGCATTTTGCAGCAGCATATGCAGGCGAAATTCGGTGTTCCGTTCGTGGTCGAGAACAAGTCGGGGGCCGGCGGCAGCATCGGCACCGGCGTGGTGGCAAAGGCGCCGCCCGATGGCTACACGCTGCTGTTGGGCACCCTGAGCGGCAACGTCATCAACGGATTCCTCTACACCAAGCTGCCATATGACGTGGAGCGGGACTTCCAGCCCGTTTCGCTGCTCGTGCACCTGCCAAACCTGCTGGTCGTGAATACCAAGCTCGCGGCGAAGACGGTTCCCGAATTGATCGCCCATCTCAAGGCCAGCGACGGCAAGGTCAATTATGGTTCATCGGGCAACGGGACTTCGTCGCATCTTTCGGCCGTCATGTTCCAGCTCGCGAGCGGCACCAAGATGACCCATGTGCCCTTCCGCAGCACGGCAGACGAATTAAACAGCATGATCGGCGGGCATATCGACCTTGCCATCGACAGCATGACGACGCTGTGGCCGCAGGCTCAGGCGGGCGCGGTGCGGGCGATCGCCGTCACCAGCGCGAA
>DASSJW010000713.1:0-3537 GCA_035690995.1 Xanthobacteraceae bacterium | reverse complement strand
AGGTCGCTCTGGGAACGCTTGGACGGCATGGAGGGAAACCGCCGCGCGTGAGAGGGCGGCCCGCGAGAGGAGTAGTCGCCGCAATGGCGACGGCCGCTCTGTCATGTGACGTGGTTCCGTACTTCGCCCAATAAGGCAATTTTACTACAACGCTATCCCTGCCGGTGGTGCGAACCTGCGAAAGGCGACACCGCAGACGTCCTTGCTATGGATGCAAGTCGGTTTTAGTGGCGCCACACGCTTGCAGGGCCGGTTGACGCCGTCAAAAGCCGGATCATGATCGTCGGCCGAACTGATGACGGCACCTATTTCAGCTCGGCCGTCGGAGAGGCATTGGCATTTCGATTCCACCGAGCGAGGCAGCTGTGATCCGGCACTTCCAAGAGCGGGTGCCCGAGGGGCTATCCGTGCGAGACGTGCCTCCAGATGCTGTTGCCGCAGCCGAGGCGACGAAAATCCAATCCCGGCGGCGCGGCGGAATTTTAATATCCCCGGTAGGGTTTGCAGAGACCGTCCTGCACAGTCCATCCGGACTGGCATCCGTTCCAGGTTCGATATCGGCCGGGCCGATAGTACTGGCCGCCGCCCCCGTTTCTAGGCTCATCGTAGCCACGATAGTACGGGCGAGCAGAAGGAGGGCCATAGCCAGGACCAGGAGGAGGTCCGTAGCCAGGACCAGGAGGAGGTCCGTAGCCGTAGCCTGGGGGTGGTCCATAGCCAGGACCTGGCTCAATATAGATATGCTGGGCGAATGCCGCGCTGGCTGCGCTGGTGAGAATCACAGCTACGAGCCCCGATATCAGCATCTTCTTCATAATTCCTCCCTCTAGAGATCGGGCCACTGACGGTGGCGCTATTGCGGAACTCGATCGCGCTCTCACTCCCGCCGCAATTCGTAGGCCTGCCCGTCGTCCAGGGTGAGGCGGAGCAGGCCGAGCTTGCCGTCCTTGCCGATCTCGAACTGCGCGAAGCCCATCGGCCGCTCGGCCAGGTTCGCCACCACGGGAACGAAGCGCCCGCGCGGCAGCAAGCGGATGGTGAAGATATCGCCGTCCCAAGGCGCGAGCGCAAAGTGGGCACCGACTTCCTCGAGCTCCAGCACGAGCGCGTCGCCGTCCGGCCGCAGCAGCGCTTTGCCGAAGGCTGGACTGGCGAAGCGGCCCGCAAGCGGCGCCAGGGGTGGAAACGGCCGCGGATGCTCCGGCTTGGCGAAGGACTTCTGTTCCGACAGGAAGTTGGATTTCGCGTCTTTCAACTTGGCCGCCACGTAATCGACGGTTGGGTTGTCCAAGAGCCGGTCGAGCGCCCACATGCCGATCGCGTCCGGCAAGTCCACGTTGGAGTTGCTCAGCACGATCACCCCGACTTCTTTGTCGAGCGTCATGCCGATGAAGGCGTGGAAGCCCGTCGAGCCGCCGTTGTGCCACACGATGGTGCCGTTCGGCGTTTGCGCGACTACCCAGCCCAGGGCATAGGAAATTTTGTCGGTGATCGCGACCTTCGGCGTGCGCGTATAGGCCAGGTTTGCCGGCGAGACGAGGCGCCGTCCCTCGAAACTGCCGTTGCTGAGCTGCAAGCGCACCCAGCGCGCCACGTCCTCGACGGTGGAATTGAGGTTGCCGGCAGGCCCTTCGGCGTAGGGGGATGTCGGTAGCGGGACGCCGATCGTTCCGTCCGGCGTCCAGCGGGAGCCTTCCGCGTGGTTGGCCGCGGCCTGGATCGCCTCGGCGGTGAAGGTCGTCTCCACCATGCCCAGAGGCTCGAGCAGCTCGCGCCGGGCAACCGCGTTCCAGTCCGGCGCGCCCGCAAGGTTTGCCACGATGCGCCCGGCCAGCAGATGGGTGATGTTGGTATAGGCGAAGGTGGAGCGGAAGCTCGACACCGGCTCGACGTGGCGTAACGAGCGGATCGCCGCCGGCTCATCGTAGCCGAGGAATGGGAGCAGGTCGTTGACGTAGGGCGGCAGCCCGGAGCGCTGTGCGATCAGGTCGTAGACGCGAAACTCGCGCGTGACCCAGGCGTCCTTGAGCTGGAACGTCGGATAAAGATCGATGACCCGGTCGTCCCAGCGAAACTTGGCGCGATCGACCGTGATTGCCATGGTGGCGGCGAGGAATGCCTTGGTGGTCGATCCGATCTGAAACACTGTGCGCGGATCGACGGGCGCGGCGCCGCCCTTGCTGCGCACCCCGAAACCCTTCGCGTAGACGAGGCGATCGCCGCTGACGATGCCGAGGGCGAGCCCTGGCATATCGAACGCCTTCATGCCCGCGCCGGTATAGGTCTCGAGCGCGGAGATCAAGGCCTGGATGCGCACGTCCAACGCCGCGCCGGAGGTGGACGGCTGCGCTGATGTTGACACGGCCGCGACCAGGCTCAGGCTTGCGAACGCGACGACAATGGCCGGAAGCGCAGCCAGGCGCGCTGCGCGAGCGCCGATCCCCGCCGCCGAACGCTCTCGCCGTGCGTCACGCAGGTTCGGCACCGTCGTCAATGTGTAGTTCCTCGGTGGTAGGAACGCTTGATCGAAGTCGAGAGGGTAGCGCACCCTCTAACCATCACGCGCAATGATGATTGCAGAATTGTCTCAGGTCATTGATCTGCATCAACGCTGCATGCCCGGCGCGCCGGAGCAACTAACGTTGCATGTATTCAGCGCGCTCGCCCTGCTGAACGCTGATGATGACGCCAGCTAGGTGCTTGAAAAATAGCGGAGCGACGGTAGTATTACTTTATAAGTTTACAAGTTCGAGTCAGCCGGCGTTTGCCGCGGGGGCAGCCGAAGACTGACGATCGATCGAGGGAGAGCTCCATGGCACGAAAAGATCCGCGTCCGGAGGTGAACCGGCGCAAGTTCCTGGCCGGCGTGGCGGTGGCGGGTGCTGCCACCGCGGTCACGCCGCCGGTTGCGAACGGCGCGACGCCGGCAACTTCCCCGAACGCAGAGCCGCCGCGGCGGCCATCGGCGCTCCCTCCCAACATGCACGTCGCGGCGGCCGAGACCGGAACGCCGAAGGAGCTGCCGCGGATCGGCGGCGTCGCCGGCTCGGACTTCATGGTCGACGTGATCAAGACGCTCGACATTAAATACTGCCCCTCAAACTGTGCCTCCAGTTTCCGCGCCATCCACGAGTCGCTGATCAACTACGGCGGCAACAAGATGCCGGAATACCTGACCTGCACCCACGAGGAATCCGCGGTCGGCATGGCGCACGGCTATTTCAAGATAGCCGGCAAGCCGCTGATGACGCTGTGCCACGGCACCGTCGGCCTGCAGCACGCCACCATGGGCGTCTACAATGCCTGGTGCGATCGCGTGCCGGTGATCGTAGTCGGCGGCAACGATCTCGACGCCGCCCATCGGCCGCCGGGCGTGCCGACCATCCACTCCGCGCAGGACATCAACGCGCTGGTGCGCGACTTCACCAAATGGGACGACACGCCGGTCGGCCTGCAGCACTACGCGCAGTCGTTCGTGCGCGCCTACAAGATCGCAATGACGCCCCCTTACGGACCGGTGGCGATCTCGCTCGACGC
>DASSJW010000712.1:0-16287 GCA_035690995.1 Xanthobacteraceae bacterium | reverse complement strand
GGACTCGGTGTCGACTTCCAGGTAGCTGGCCTGGATGCCGTTGGTGAATGCGAACGGCCACGCCCGCGGCACGTAATGGCGCGTGGCCATCAGCTCGGCCTGGAAGCCCGGCGGCAGCGTGTCCGGGCGGAAATAGGCAATGCGGGCGAGCTCATGCAACGCGAGGCGCTCCGTGCCGGTGCCGGAATCGACGATGGCGCCATTGCGGATGTCGAGGTCTTCGGGCTTGGCCTGCAAGATCGACGCGGCGCAGGCGAGCACGTTGGCGCGCAACGCCTTGCCGGCCTGCCAGGCGGCTTCCCCGCCGATCCCTGCCGCGCGCGAGGCCCAGGTGCCGCCGCCATAGGGCGTGTTGTCGGTGTCCCCGGTGATGACGCGCACGCGCTCGATCGGCACGCCGAAGGCGGAGGCCGCGACCTGCGCGATGACGGCTTCGGCGCCCTGGCCCTGCTCGGTCACGCCGGTCTGGCAGATGATCGCGCCCTGCGCGTCGAGCCTGATGGTGACGCCGTCCTGCGCCGAAATCTTAGCACCGCCGATACCATAGAACGCGGCGCTCGGATTGGTCACTTCGACGAAGGACGCAAAGCCGATGCCGCGATGGATGCCTTGTGCGCGAAGCCGCTTCTGTTCGGCGCGCAGCCCGGCGTAGTTCATCATGGCATCGAGATGGGCGAGGCTTTCGTGATGCGACAGCGCCTCGAACTTGATGCCGGAGGGACCGCTGGAGGGGTGGGCGTCGTCCGGAATGAGATTGCGGCGCCGGATTTCCAGCGGGTCCATGCCGATCTTCGCGGCGGCAAGCTCGACCAGTCCCTCCGTCACCGCGGTCGCGATCGGATGGCCGACCGCACGGTACTGGCACATGACGTTCTTGTTCTGGAACACCACGCGGGCGCGGGCGCGGTAATTCGGGCAGGTATACGGCCCGCCGGTAAGGTTGACGATCTGGTTGGCCTCGATACCCGAGGTGCGGGGATAGACCGAGTAGGGACCGATGCCGGTGAGGTCGTCGATCTCCCAGGCGGTGATAGTGCCGTCGTTCTTGACGCCGATCTTCGCCTTCACGCGGTGGTCGCGGGCATGGATGTCGGTGACGAAGCTCTCGATGCGATCGGCGACGAACTTGATCGGACGCCTGAGCAGTTTCGAGAGCGCCACCGTCGCCATCTCGTCAGCATAGGTGTGGACCTTGATGCCGAACGAGCCGCCCACGTCCTTGGTCAGCACGCGGACCTGATGCTCTTCGAGCCCGAGGTGCTTGGCGAACAGGTTCTGCATCATGTGCGGCGCCTGCGTGCCCTGATAGACGGTGAGCCGCTCCTCGCCCGGGTTCCAATCGGCGACGATGGCGCGCGGCTCATTGGTCACGCCGGTGTGACGGCCGAAGATGAACGTCGTCGCCACCACCGCATCGGCGTCCTTGAAACCCTGGTCCGGATCGCCGGCGACGAGCACGCGCTCGAAGGTGAGATTGTCACCGAGTTCGGGATGGATGACCGGCGTGCCGGCATCGAGCGCGGTCTCGGCGTCGGTGACCGAGGGCAGCTCCTGGTAGCCGACCTCGACCAGCTCGCATGCGTCCTCCGCTTCGGCGCGGGTGCGCGCCACCACCGCGCACACCGCCTCGCCTTGCCAGCATGCGCGCTCGACCGCCATGGCGTGTTGCGGCGCCGATTTGATGCCCTTGAGGTGGGTGAGAACACCGACCCAAGGCGTGATGACCTTCGCCAGCTCCACGCCGGTGACCACCGCGATGACGCCCGGCGCCGCCTTCGCCGCGGACGTCGCGATTGACGTGATGCGCGCGTGGGCATGGGGCGAACGCACGAAAGCCACGTGCGCCATGCGCGGCAGCGATACATCGCTCACGTACTGGGCGCGGCCTCGTGTCAGTCGCGCGAGATTGGGCCGCGGCACCGAGCGGCCGATATAGGAATTCGGCCGGTCGAGGGCGGAGAGGGTCGGCGGCGAGTCGTCGGTGATCTTCATCACGTCCCCTGGGAAGAATGGCGCGCCTGCGCGACGGCTTCGACCGCATCGATGATCGCCTGATAGCCGGTGCAGCGGCAGTAGTTGCCGGAGAGATGCACGCGTATTTGTTCGCGGGTCGGGACGCCGCCGGCGGCCAGCAATTCCTGCGCCGTGAGCAGCATGCCCGGCGTGCAAAATCCGCACTGCAACGCGTTGCGGGCGATGAACGCCTCCTGCAGATCGGTGATCTCTTCGGTATCGGCCACGCCCTCGATGGTCTCGACGTGCGCACCATTGCATTGCACGGCGAGCATCAGGCAGCCGCGCACCACCGCTCCGTCCACACGCACGCTGCAGGCGCCGCATACGCCGTGCTCGCAGCCGACATGGCTGCCGGTGAGCCCAACATCCTCGCGCAGGAAGTCCACCAGCGTCTTGCGCGCATCGACCGTCGCCGGGGTCTCCTCGCCGTTCACGGTGACGACGATGTCGTGGAAGCGTGCATTCATGGTGGCGCCTGATCGAGCTGGCGGGTGACGCGCCGGAGGAGTACGCCGGCGAGATGGGTCTTCACCGTGCCCGACGCCTGCACGTCGTCCGGCGGATTGAGATCCTGCGCGAGCGCGCGCACTGCCGCCTCGACGTCGCCGGCCGCCAAGGCCTGCTCGGCATGGCGCGCGCGCAACGGCGTGGAGCCGACGCCAAAATAGGCCAGGCGCACATCGCGGAGCTGCTTGCCGTCCGCGCGCGCGCTGGCGGCCAGCCCCACCATGGCATAATCGCCGTGGCGGCGAGCGAACTCGGCGAAGCCGACCCGGGTCTCGGCACCGGCGGCCGGGATGCGGATAGCGGTAAGTACGTCCCGGGCGGTGAGCGCGGTCTCGAACAGGCCCTTGAAGAAATCGTCGGCCTTGACGGCGCGGGATCCCTGCGGCCCGACGATGGCCAGTTCGCCATCCAGCGCAAGCACGCATGCCGGCAGTTCGGCGGCCGGATCAGCGAAGGCGACCGAGCCGCCGATCGTGCCGCGATTGCGGATCGCGGGATGACCGATATGCGGCATGGCCAAGGCGATGAGCGGCGCCCGCCGGGCGAGTTCGGCCGAGCGCTCGGCTTGCGCGTGGCGCACCAGCGCGCCGATTTCCAGATGTCCGTTGCTCGACACAATCCCGTCGAGTCCGCCGACGCCGTTGAGGTCGATCAGCAAGGCGGGATGGCTCAATCGCATATTGAGCGTGGCGATCAAGCTCTGGCCGCCGGCGAGGAGGCGCGCGTCGTCAGCGCCCAGCAGTTCGATCGCATGCGCGACCGAGCGAGCCTTGGCATAGGCAAACGGTGCCGGCTTCAATCCAGTCCTCCCAGCGGCGTTTTTTGTATTGTCGCCGCTGGGATCGGGTCGTCAATCCTTGCCCGGTGACGTTCGGTTGGTGAAGCGGGCGTTGCCGAGCCCGGTGCCGATCGTCAGCACCCCCCAACGCTTGACGTCGCTCATGAACGGCGTTTGGCTCAAGCCCTGCACCACCGCGTCATTGTGCAACAGGATCGCGGTCTCGTGCTCGCCGATCTTGGGAATCGCCTTGTGCAGGCTGAGCGGCAAATTGAAGCGGCTGCTCTCCCAGTTGCCGGGCAGATTTTGCGCACCGCGGTCGATGGTGCCGTCCGCTTCGATGACGCCGGGGCAGCCGATGCCGATGAACGGCGCGAGGCGAAGCCCTTCCTTGCTGGCGCGGGTGATGAGGCCCTTGAGCATGTCGATGAGTTCATCGATCGCGTCCTCGCGCGAGAGTTTTTTCTCGTCGCCGTGCCGCCAGAGCTCGAATTTCCACACCGCCGCCTTCGAAAGATCGGGAGCTTTCTTCAGGTTGAGCTCAACGACCCCGGCGCGGAAATTGGTGCCGCCGATGTCCACCGCGAGGATCGCATCGTGCGCCTCGAACATCCAGCGCGGCGCCAGATGCGCGGCGCCGATCAGACCCGCCTCGTCCGGCGCGTGGCGGATCGGCACCAGCTCGATCGGCACCTTGTCGGCTTTGAGGATGACCGACGTACGGCCGATGGCGAGCTCGCCGACTCGGCTCGCACGGAAGCCTCCGCCCACAACGATCCGCTCGGTATCGCGCCACGCCTTGAGCTTGAGGTAGCGCCGGATGATGACCGCAAGCTCCTGCGCGAAATCCTCGATCGCCCCTTGCACGATGCCGGCCGCTTCCGGATCGCCCTCGCTCAGCAGCGAGTCGAGCTTCTTCTTGCTGATATCTTCGGTGGCCTCGTCGCCGAAGGGATCGCTGCCCGTCTTGCGCAGGGCCTTGCGCCAATTGTCCATAATGGCGCGGAAGGCGCCCTTGCTGGCGCGATCGCCAATGAAGCCTTCGTCGTCCTTCAACTCGACATTGTAGCTGTCGACGTCGACGGAGGGGAGCCGGGCGGCGCCGTGGGCCGCGACGGTCGGCAAGGTCGTGGTCTGATCGGACATGGAACCCTTTCCCGTGACAAGTCCATGACAACCACGAAGGCGGCGCAAAGTTTCATGGTACCGGTCCCAGCCCCGGCGGAGGCGTGACGATCCGCCTCACGATCTCGATCGCCCGGCGCATGAGCGTCATCGAGGCTTCCAGGGTGCGGAAAGCGGCATGGGAGGTGAGCGTCACGTTCTGCATGCGGGCCAGGGGATGGTCGGGTTTGAGCGGCTCGGCGTGAAAAACGTCGAGGCCCGCGTGGCGGATGTGGCCGCGCTCCAGCGCTTCGATGAGGGCCGGCTCATCGACCAGCGCGCCTCGCGCGGTGTTGATCAGGATGACGCCGGGCTTGGTGCGGGCCAGCCGCTTCTGGTCGAGGAGACCGCGGGTCTGGTCATTCAGCGCGAGATGCAGCGAGATCACGTCGGCGCGCCCCAGCAGGTCGTCGAGCTCGACCATCGGCACCCCGGCATCGGGGCGCGGCGACCGGTTCCAGGCGATCACCTCCATCCCGACCCCCCGGGCGATCCGCGCCACCTCACGGCCAATCCCGCCGAGCCCGATCAGGCCCAGGGTCTTGCCCTTGAGCTGCATGCTTTCGAGCGGATCCCACACGCCCGCCCGCACCGCGCGGTCCATGCGCGCGAGGTCGCGGCTACAAGCGAAGATCAGCGCCATGGTGTGCTCAGCCACGGCGGTGTCGCCATAGCCCTTGATGGTATGCACCGTGATGCCGAGCCCGGCCAGGGCCGGAACGTCCATGTAGCTCGACGCGCCGGTGCCGAGAAATACGACGTGCTTGAGCCCGCGGCATTCGGCCATGACCTCGGTCGGCAGGTAGGAATGGTCGTCGAGGCAGATGTCGTAGCCGCCCAGCAACCGCGGCAGATCGGCGGATTGGAATGCATCGCTATTGACAGCGATCGGCGGGTCGTCGGGCTCTCGAACCCGCGCAAATACCGGGGCGAGCTGTTTGTTGCAGTCGATGAAGATCGCTTTCATGGGCCTGCCCTGTTCCCTGGTCACGCGCCGGCATAGTAATACGGCTTGAACTGCTGATCATGGAGGGTGGGAAATGCCGGGCGAGTTCGACGGCAAGATCGTCGTCATATCGGGCGCGAGCCGCGGGATCGGCCGCGGCATCGCGCTCGCCTTCGCGCGGGCGGGCGCACAGACCGTGCTGGCCTCGTCATCGGCGGAGAATCTCGCGCTCGCCGCCAAAGCGATAGCGGCGGAAGGCCCGGAGCCCTTCACCGTCGCCGGGGACCTGCGCACGCTCGAGGCCTGTGAGCGGCTGTTCGCATCCGTCAACGAACGTTTCCGGCGTTGCGACGTGCTGGTCAATAATGCGGGCGCGACCCGCGCCGGGGCTTTCCTCGACCTGCCCGACGCCGCCTGGCTCGATGGCTACGCGTTGAAATTGTTCGGCGGCGTGCGCCTGACCAGGCTGTTCTGGCCGCTGCTGAAGGCGTCGCGCGGCAGCGTGATCAACATCATCGGAGGTGCCGCGCGCACGCCCGATCCGGAATTCCTGATCGGCGGCTCGGTCAACGCCGCCATGGCCAACTTTTCCAAGGGCCTGTCGAAACTCGGCAACCGCGACGATGTCAATGTGAACGTCATTCATCCCGGCAATACTGATACCGAGCGGCAGGAACAATTGCGCCAGCAGCGGGCGGCGGCGCTGGGCAGGACCGTCGAGGAGCTGCGCGCCGAGGCGCTCACCAAAAATAACATGCGGCGCTTCGGCAAGCCCGAGGACATTGCTGCGCTCGCGTTGTTCCTGTGCTCCGAGCGCGCGCGCCACATCCAGGGTACGGCGATCGCGGTCGATGGGGGTGCCACTCCCGGCCAATTCTGATCACCCTTCACATTTCCGAATGCCGGCTCCCGGGCGCTTGCATGCGCCCATGGAGGCTGGTCTCATGGTGAAAACCCCTGGACGGCCGGAATAAGCCCGGTCGCGGAGGGTTGTTCATTTGCCGGGTGCTTTGCCGGCAACGAGATTTCGGGAGGACGACATGAACCAGACCACACGGCGCGTTTTCGGGGTAGCGGGCTTCGCCCTGCTACTCGCCACATCTGCGAGCTTTGCCCAGCAGCCTGCCCCCGTCCGCGTGCGCGGGACGGTGGAAGCGGTCGACGGGCCGATGCTGACGGTGAAATCGCGGGACGGCCAGACCACGTACAAGGTGAAGCTGACCGACAATGCCGTGGTGCGCGGCATCGTCAAGGCGCCGCTCACCGACATCAAGGACAATTCCTTCATCGGCGTCACCGGCATGCCGCAGTCCGACGGCAGCCAGAAGGCGGTGGAGATTCATATCTTCCCCGAGCCGATGCGCGGGACCGGCGAGGGCCATCGGCCGTGGGATCTGATGCCCAACAGCACCATGACCAACGCCACCGTGGCGCAGTCGGTCAAAGGGGTGAGCGGGAACGAGATCACCCTCAAGTACAAGGACGGCGAGAAGAAGATCCTCGTCGTGCCTGAGACCGTGATTGTCACCTATGTTTCCGGCGACAAGAGCGAGCTCAAGCCCGGCGCCAAGATTTTCATTGCCGGCGCAAACAAGAAGGACGACGGCACCCTCGAAGCGTCGGCGGTCTCGGTCGGCCGGGATGGCATCACGCCGCCGATGTGAGCGGCTGAACGCGACTTGGCCATGAGCGCGGGTCGCCGTTGGCGGCGATCCACGCTGGATCTGAGAGAACAGAACATGAGCGGGATCACACGACGCGTGCTCGCGGCCGCGGCGCTGCTGGCGGCTTTGGCTGCGACGTCGGTTTGGGCGCAACCGGCACAAACGACGAGACTGCGCGGCACCATCGACAAGGTGGACGGTAACACCCTGCTGATAAAGGCGCGCGACGGCGCGCAGCTCACCCTGACACTGGCCGACAAGGCGCAGGTCGTGAGCGTCGTGAAGGCGTCCCTGGCCGACATCAAAGAAGGGGCGTTCATCGGCAGCGGAGCGATGCCGCAGGCGGACGGCAGCCAGAAGGCGCTGGAGGTGCACATCTTCGCCGAGGCTCAGCGCGGCACCGGCGAGGGACATCGCCCCTGGGATGGCGCGCCGAACAGCACCATGACCAATGGCACCGCGGGCACGGCCGTCACCGGGGTCGACGGCTCCACGATCACGGTGAAATACCGCGACGGTGAGAAGAAGATCGTGGTCGGGCCCAATGTGCCGATCGTGCGTTATGAGATCGGAAGCCCAAGCGACCTCAAGCCCGGCGCCGCCATCACCGTGCTGGCGGCGACGAAGAAGCCGGACGGAACGTTCGAGACGGCCCGCGTCAATGTCGGGCGGGACGGCGTCGTGCCGCAGTAACGGCCTCGAGCCGCTCGCCCGATCGGGACACTGCCGCCCGGTCAGCCGCGGGTGATTTTCGTGCCGCCGCGCCGGGAGGGGGCGTGCGCCGAACCGCGCGCCGGCACGTCGAGGTCGCTGGCCAGCAGATCCGGGAGTTGCGCGGGCGCGGCGATGCGCGGCGGATTGCGGCGGCCGCGGGCGCGGCTGTCGATGTCCTCGTCGTGCGGGCGCTTGACCGCGTCGGCACGCGCGAGCGACTGGATTGGGGGCGCATCCTCGGTCAGACGCGCCAGCAGGCGGGTGAGATCGTCAAGCCTGCTCGCAACCACATGAATGACGTTCGATTCCTGCTGTACCTCTCCGGTGACGGCGACATAGCGCGCACCCAGGATGATGGGACGGAAGCGCTCGAACGTCTTCGGCCAGATGATGATGTTGGCGACTGCGGTTTCGTCCTCGATGGTCATGAAGATGACGCCATTGGCCGAGCCTGGCCGTTGGCGAATGGTGACGAGACCGGAGACGCTGACGCGTGTGCCCGACGGGCTAACGCGCAGTTTCTCGTTGCAGACGATGCCGCGTCGGGCGAGATCGGTGCGCAGAAACGACGCCGGGTGCGCACGCAGCGACAATTCGAGGAAACGGTAGTCGTTCACGACTTCTTCGCCCGACGGCATGGGCGGCAAGTGCACGTCGGGTTCGGATGGAGCTGATCGATGCGCGGGTGCTGGCGGGTCGCCGGCGGCCGGGGATGCCGGTATTGCATGGACCCGGAACAACGGCAGATCGTCGTCCTTGCCGCCCACCCGGCCGAGTGCCTTGGCCGCCCACAAAGCCTGCCGCCGCGTCAGGCCGAGCGAGCCGAAGGCATCGGCGTCGGCGAGCCGTTCGATAATGCGCGGTGCTAGCCCGGTGCGCAGCCAGAGGTCGCGGACGGAGGTGTAGGGTCTCTTGCGCTCCGTGACGATCAGCGTGGCGTCTGGCTCCGACATTCCCTTGATCTTGCGAAAACCCAGCCGCAGTGCATGCGTCGTACGGATGTCCTCCGCCATTTCGCGGTGGATCACCTGCATGCGTTCGAGCGCGTGCGGGCCGGGCTCGAGCGTGGCGTCCCAGTGGGAATGATTGATATCGACCGGCCGCACTTCGACGCCGTGTTCGCGCAGATCGCGCACGATCTGCGCCGGCGCGTAGAACCCCATGGGCTGCGCATTGAGTAGCGCGGCCGCGAAGACGTCTGGATAGCGGCACTTCATCCAGGCCGAGGCGTAGACCAGGAGCGCGAAGCTCGCGGCGTGGCTTTCCGGGAAGCCGTATTCGCCGAAGCCCTCGATCTGGCTGAAGCAGCGCTCGGCAAAGTCGCGCGGATAGTCTCTTGCGACCATCCCTTCGATCATCTTGATCTTGAAAGTGCCGATGGTCCCAGTGCGCTTGAAGGTCGCCATGGCGCGGCGCAACTGATCGGCCTCGCCCGGCGTAAAGCCGCCGGCGACGATGGCGATCTTCATCGCCTGTTCCTGGAACAGGGGAACGCCGAGCGTCCTTTCGAGGACGGCTTCGAGCGCCTTCGAGGGATAGGAAACCGGCTCGATGCCCTGCCGTCGGCGCAGATATGGATGGACCATGTCGCCCTGGATCGGGCCCGGCCGCACGATCGCGACTTCGATCACGAGATCATAGAATTCCTTTGGCTTGAGGCGCGGCAGCATCGACATCTGCGCGCGGCTCTCGACCTGGAATACGCCGAGCGAGTCGGCACGCTGCAGCATGCGATAAACCGCGTCCTCTTCTTTCGGAATCGTAGAGAGGGCGAAATGCCCCTTTCCGTCGGGTTCCTCCGGCCACGACGAACGGAACGCAACGCCATAGTGCTTCTCGGTGAGCTCGAATGCCTTGCGCAGGCACGTGAGCATGCCGAGGCCCAACACGTCGATCTTGAGGATGCCGAGCGCATCGAGATCATCCTTGTCCCATTCGACGAAGGTGCGGTCCTTCATCGCGCCATTGGCGATCGGCATGACCTCGTCGAGCCGGCTGCGGGTAATGACAAAGCCGCCGACATGCTGGGAGAGGTGGCGCGGAAAGGATTGAATCTCCATGGCGAGCGCGCGCATTTTCTTCATGCGCGGGCTGTTCACATCGATGCCGGCGCGTGAAAGCTCGGTGGTGCGCACCGCGCCGCCGCCCATGCCCCAGATCGAGGAGGAAAGCGCGCCAATGGTGTCTTCCGACAGCCCGAAGGCCTTGCCGACCTCGCGGATGGCGGAACGGCCGCGATAGGAGATGACGGTCGCGGCGATGCCGGTATGGTCGCGTCCGTAGTGCTGATAAATATGCTGGATCACCTCCTCGCGCCGCTCATGCTCAAAATCCACATCGATGTCGGGGGGCTCGCCTCGATCCGAGGAGATGAAGCGCTCGAACAGGAGGTTGCCGTCGCGCGGGTCGACGTCGGTGATGCGCAGACAGTAACAGACCGCCGAATTGGCCGCCGAGCCGCGCCCCTGGCAGAGGATGTTCTGGCTGCGGGCGTAACCGACGATGTGGTGCACGGTGAGAAAATAGGGGGCGTAGTTGAGCTTCGCGATCAGCGCCAGCTCATGGTCGAGTGACTGGCATACGCTGTCCGGAATGCCGTCGGGATAGCGTGTGGCAGCCCCTTCCCAGGCCAGATGCACGAGCGCGTCCTGCGTTGTCGCAAAGCCCGCGCGCATTTCGTCGGGGTATTCATAACGAAGCTCGTCCAGCGAGAAGGCGAGCGCCCGATCGAGCGCCAATGTCTCCTCGATCGTTTCCGGGGCATCGCGGAAGAGCCGCGCCATCTCGGCGGGCGGTTTGAGATAACGCTCGGCATTGGCGGCAAGCCGCCGCCCGGCCTGATCGATCGTCAGGTGCTCGCGGATGCAGGTCAGCACATCCTGCAATTCACGCCGGTCGGGGTGATGATAGAGCACGTCGTTGACGGCCATGAGCGGCACGCCGGCTTGCCGTGCGATCTCGGCGCGGCGTGCCAGCCGCGCCCGGTCATTGCCGCGATAGAGCATGTTGACGGCAAGCCGCACGCGGCCGGGGGCGGCGGCGCGCAGAAGCGAGAGCGGATCCTTTGGCTCGGTGTCTGCTTTTTTCTCGTTTTCAACCAGCCGGAGTTTTGCCTTCTCACCCTCAGCCCGGGGAGAGGGAAGCGCTGGCGGAACAGCCGCCATCCGGATCGTCTTGCCGGGCGCGCTGGCAGGCCGGGCAGTCCCGACCTGCGCCGGGATGAGAGAAGCCGGCGGTGATGTCGGCTTCTGCAACAGGGGAAGTGACGCAAGCTCCCATGTCGAGGTTTCCATCACCACCAGCTCGAGCCCATCGATGTGTTCGAGCAAATCATCGAGATAGAGAATGCACTCGCCTTTCTCCGCACGCAGGTTGCCGCGCGTGAGCAGGCGGCAGAGTCGCCCCCAGGCCGGCCGGTCGCGCGGATAGGCGAGAATGTCCGGCGTATCATCGGCGAATACGAGCCGCGCACCCGGGTGATAACGCAACGCCAACTTCTTCTCGCGTTTGATGAGATGGGCGCGCACCACGCCGGCGACCGAATTGCGGTCGCACAGCCCGAGACCGTCGAGGCCGATATGCGCGGCCTGCAGCATGAGCTCCTCCGCATGCGAAGCCCCGCGCAGAAACGAGAAGTTGGAGGCGACGGCGAATTCGAGATAGCGGGGCATCTCACGCATACATCCCGTGCAGGAACCAGCGCGGCGGTGGCTGACCGCGCGCCATGTCGCGGTAGAGTCCCGCGCGGAACAGCCAGAAGCGCAGCCCCGCCTTGTCCTCGACGCGGAAATAGTCGCGCGCGGGGCCGCCTTCCTCGTTCCACCAAGCGCCTTCGATGCGCTCGGGCCCTTCGACCGCGATCACTTCGTGCAGCGCCCGCCGCCAGCGGAAACGCACCGGCGGACCGTCGGGCACCAGCGCAAAGACATCTTCGATCGGCTCGGGCCGGGCGAGAAAACGCAGCGGCCGCGGGCTCAACTCGGCCTGGATGCGGAAGCGGCGAAACGCCTCCCAGCCGAGCTCGGCTCGCGCCGTGGCCTGCGCCGGGAGAGCCGCGGCGGCGAACTCCGGGATATGGCTGTCATGGGCGATGAGGCGCGAAACCCGCCGGCGGCCGAGCCGCGCGCTCAGGCGGTCGACGAGGCGATCGATCTCGGCCTGATCTTCGTGCCCGCCGAAACCGATCTGCTCGTCCGGACAGGGTTCGGCGGTGAGCACGGAGAGCCGCGCCAGATCGAAGCCGAAGCCCGGATCGATCTCGTCGCCGAGCGCGGCGAGCCGCTCGACGAAAAGCGCGCGGATCGCTTGCGGATCGCGCACCGGGCGCGAGGTGCCGACGGCGATGCGCTTGACCGCGCCGTCGGTGCGGAAGAGGGCAAGCTCGAGTCGCCGGGCACCGTCTCCGCGCGCCGCCAGCGCCGTCTTGAGCCGCATCGCGAGCCGCTCGACGGTCGCGAGCACGTCCGCTTCGCGTGCGATCGGCTCGTGAAAATTCTTTTCGGCAATATAGGGCGCGACCGGCAGACGCGGCGTCAGCGGTTCGTGTTCGCGGGCGAGCGCGCGGTCGAGCATGCGCAGGAGCTCGGCACCGAAACGGGCGGCAAGTGGCGCCCGCGGCAGGTCGAGGATGTCGCCGATGCGTTTCAGGCCGACCCGTGCCAGCGCGGCGACCGTGTCGCTCGACAGCCGCAGCGCCGCGAGCGGCAGGGGCGCAAGCAGATCGCGCTCATGATCGGTTGCGGTCGCCGCCGCCGCACCGAAACGCGCCGCGGCGGAGGCCGCGCCGATGCTGGCGGCAATGGCGGCGCGGGCCGAAAAGCCGAAACCGGTCACCCGCGCGAGGAGATCGTCGCGCAGGTTCTCCTCGCCGCCGAACAGATGCGCGCAGCCGCCGATGTCGAGCAAGATGCCGTCGGGAGGATCGGTGGCCAGGAGGGGGGTATAGCGCTGGCACCAGTCGGCCATGGCGTCGAGCAGGCGCGCGTCGGCTGCTTGGTCCTCCGGCACCGCGGTGAGAGTGGGATGCATGGCGCGGGCCTGCGCCAGCGCGAGGCCGGTGGCGAGCCCGAGCCGCTCCGCCCCGGCATCGACAGCGACGAGCAGATCGAGATTGCCGCGTTTGCCGAACACCACCAGGGGAGAAGGGGCCTCACGCCACTGCCGCGCGATGCGGTCGGTCGAAAGCCGCTCCAGCCACAGGCTCAGAATGCGTTGTGAGCTCGAAACGCTGCTCCACACTGTTCCACTCCACGATCCATGCTCCGAGGTGACCACGGCGGTTGCGCACGAGCCGCGCGGCCAAGCGCGGCGGACCGAGGCCCTGGGCTCTTTCATCGCCTCCTTGCGAGCGCAGGAAGGACGGTGCCGCGCCGATGATCCAGCGCGTCGCGGCGGCGGAAGGTTCGTCGTGCGGCGTGGTGCGCAAGAGCAGGCCGAGCGTGTCGCCGGCCGCGGCCGCGAGCGCCAGACGCCGGGTCATCACCTGATCGATGCCGCGTGAGCGCATCTCGCCGATCACCACGCCGACGGCGCGGCAGCGCAGCGCTTCCTCCATCGCCCACAGCACATCGCGCCCGCGCCCGGCGGCGACCGTGATCAGCCGCTCGGGTGCGATGCCGGCGCCGTCGAGACCGGGTCCATAGGGCGCACCGTTCTCCGCGAGCGAGAGATCTTCGGCGATCCAGAGCACGTTTTTTTCCGCAATGCGGGCGAGGCCCCGGCATGACGGAAACGCCCGCCGCGCCGCGAGCGCCAGCGCAAAGCCGGTGGCGGCGGTGGTCTCAGTCTCATGCGCGGCAACAATTTCGTGCAACGCGCCGCAACTGAGGCCGCCGCCGAGAACGCCGTCGATGGCCGGGATGCCGAGCGCCAGCGCAGCACCGCCGGCGGAGGTGAGGCCGGTAGCCGCTTCGGCCGCGCAAAGCTCCCGACGCAGCCGATCGAGGGCGGCCGGCATCCCGGCTGAGGAAGAGACGCCCGGTCGTGCGGGTGCGGCCATGGCCATCCCAGGGAGGAAATTAAGTTCATGGTTTGTTCTATTGATTCCCGAGGGAGCCGGCGCCGTCAAGGCGGCTGCATAAGACATTGAAATGGTGGCTTTCTTTGCCACCCTTCGGCGGGAGGACGCCGTCCGTCGCAGACTTCCCCGGACCGGTGACGCGTCCGGGATCTGCACACCCCCTGGGCGCTGGGGATCTTACCCCCTGCGCTGCGCCTTCTTTCACGCCTGCGCCGTCACCTTGTCCTGCACGATCACCCTGCGGTCGATGTCGCGGACGCTCCTCACCCCGCAGAGGGCCATGGTCACGTCGAGCTCCTTCGCCAGAATGTCGATCGCCCTGGCGACGCCGGCTTCGCCGCCGGCGCCGAGGCCGTAAATGTAGGAACGTCCGATCAGGCAGCAGCGCGCCCCGCATGCGAGCGCGCGCAGCACATCCTGGCCCGAGCGGATGCCGCCGTCGAACATGACCTCGATCTGGTCGCCCACCGCTTCGACCACTTTCGGCAGCGCCGAGATCGAGGAGGGCGCACCGTCGAGCTGGCGGCCGCCGTGATTGGAGACCACGAGCGCGCCGGCGCCGGTCTTGGCGGCAATGCGGGCATCCTCCACGTCGAGGATGCCCTTGAGGATCAGCTTGCCCGGCCACAGGCTGCGCACCCAGTCGACATCCTTCCAGCTCAGCGCGGGATCGAATTGGCTCGCGGTCCATTGCGCCAGCGAGTTCACGTTCTCCATGCCCCGCACATGGCCTGCGAGGTTGCCGAAGGTCTTGCGCTTGCCGCGCAGGATCGACAGCGCCCAAGCCGGTTTCGTTGCAATATCGACGAGATTGCCGAGTTTGATCCGCGGCGGCACGGTCATGCCGTTGCGGATGTCGCAATGGCGCTGGCCGAGCACCTGCAGATCGAGCGTGAGCACGAGCGCGCTGCATTTGGCCGCGGCGGCGCGCTCGATCAGGGCACGGATGAAGCCGCGGTCCTTCATCACATAGAGCTGGAACCAGAACGGCTGGTCGACCGCCTGGGCCACATCCTCGATGGAGCAGATCGACATGGTCGAGAGCGTGAATGGAATTCCGGCCGCCTGCGCCGCCCGGCAGGCCAGAATCTCGCCGTCGCCATGCTGCATCCCGCAAAGCCCGATAGGCGCGAGCGCGAGCGGCAGCGAGACCTTCTCGCCGAGAATGGTGGTGCCGAGATCGCGTTGCGATACGTCGACGAGCACGCGCTGGCGCAGCTTGATGCGCTCGAGGTCGTCGCGGTTGGCGCGCAGCGTCTCCTGCGAGTAGGAGCCCGCTTCGGCGTAGTCGAAGAACGCGCGGGGCACCTTGCGACGGGCCACGCGGCGCAGGTCTTCAATGCAGGTCAGGGTGCGCATGGTCTTGTTATACTTGCCGCATCGGAAACGGGAAACCGGGGAACGCCAATCAATTCTGGGCGTTATCTTGGATTGGCGGCGCAGCGATCGCCTGTAGGGAGAATTTTCATGGGAATTCCGAACGAAACCGTTGAGGAAAATGCGGTCGACGAGAAGACCAGGCGCGAGCGCGACGAAGCGCAGAAACGCAAGCTCGAGAAGTCGCTGGAGCAAGGCCTCGAGGACAGCTTTCCCGGCTCCGATCCGATCAATGTTACCCAGCCGCCCCCCAGCGTGGCGGATAAGAAGAAAAAATAGCAAGCCTTGCGGCTGTTAACTAACGGCACCGTGGACGCCGGGTCCGCGGTGCCGTTTATCATGCGCAAAGAGCGGTATGAGATAGCTGATATTTTTGCAGATTTTGGCCATCGAATTGCCCTATCATTCCGCCGAAACATCGCCCGCCAACGGGTGAGGGGAACATGGTTCGCAAATATTTCGGCACTGACGGCATTCGCGGCCGTGCCAATGGTGAGATCACGCCGGAATTGGCGCTCAAGGTCGGACAGGCCGCAGGTCTGATCTTTCGCCGCGGCGACCACCGTCACCGCGTGCTGATCGGCAAGGACACGCGGCTCTCCGGCTATATGATCGAGACCGCGCTGACGTCCGGCTTCCTCTCGGTGGGGATGGACGTATTGTTGACCGGTCCGATTCCAACGCCCGCGGTCGGCATGCTCACGCGCTCCATGCGCGCCGATCTCGGGGTGATGATATCGGCCTCGCACAATCCGTTCGACGACAATGGCATCAAGCTTTTTGGCCCGGACGGCTTCAAGCTCTCGGACGAGGTCGAGCACCAGATCGAAGCGCTCATCGATTCCGAGCTGCTCAAGCGGCTGGCGAAGGGCACCGACCTCGGCCGCGCCAGGCGCATCGACGGCGTGCAGGATCGCTATATCGAGTTCGCGAAGCGCACCTTGCCGCGAAACCTCTCGCTCGGCGGACTGCGCGTGGTCGTCGATTGCGCGAACGGTGCCGGCTACCGCGTGACCCCGGAGGCGTTGCGCGAGCTCGATGCCGAGGTGATCACCATGGGGGTCGAGCCCGACGGCTTCAATATCAATCACGAATGCGGCTC
>DASSJW010000711.1:0-2207 GCA_035690995.1 Xanthobacteraceae bacterium | reverse complement strand
CAGGCGATCGAAGGCGATGTCGTTAGGCAGCGTCGAGAGCCAGTATTTGGTCGGCTCGGCCTCGCCCTTCGGCCACTCGATCAGCAGCCACTCTTGCGGTCGCGGATCGGCGCGCTGATCATCGCGATGGGCGACGCGAATGCGCAGACGCGCAAAGCGCGAGGCGAGCGGCTCGGCTGAACCCTCGCGCCATTCGATCCTGCGCCAGGCGCGCTTGGAGAGGCCAAGCGCAAGCTCTTTGACCGAAACCGGCTGGTGTCTGGCATCGCGACGCAGCCGCGTCGTTGGCCGCCCACGGCCCGACCACCGCTTTGGCGGCAGCGGTGCCGTGCCAGGCAGCCACACCGTGGTCGTCGACAGAATGCCAGCCACATAGGTCAGGTCCAGCGCCGTGATGTCGGCGCGCAACTCGCTGTTATTGCCATAGCCGGCATCGAGCAGAACCACCCCGCGCGGCAGGCCGGCCGCGCAGGCCCAGCGCAGTTGCTCAAGCGCAATCTCCGGCTTGGTCGCAAACTCAATCTGCTCCGGCACATGTGCCTTGCGCCGCCGCGCGCGGTCGGCCGCCCACTCGGCCGGCAGATAGAGCCGCCAAGCCACCGGCAGGCTCGCATGCCGATTGGCCAGCGAGAGCGACACCGCCACCTGACAATTGTCCTGCTTGCCGAGCTGACCACAGTACTGACGCGCCACCCCGACCGAGTGCCGCCCCTGCTTGGGAAAACCGGTATCGTCGATGATCCAGGCCTCGACCGACCCCTGCCGCTCGATCGCCGGCAACACTATCTCGCGCACCTTGCCCAAAACCCGCTCGTCCGACCAGCCGCCCTCACCGACAAAATGCAACAGCGACTGGTGCTGTGCCGCCGTGCGCGCGGGCGCCGTCACCGCCGCCATCGGCTCCACG
The DNA here is from genome assembly GCA_035690995.1 of Xanthobacteraceae bacterium. Taxonomy (GTDB): domain Bacteria; phylum Pseudomonadota; class Alphaproteobacteria; order Rhizobiales; family Xanthobacteraceae; genus VAZQ01. Next base: position 1,300 of record DASSJW010000711.1, on the reverse strand, counting down.
CTCTTGCGTTCGCACGGCAGCATTAGCCCCGTGCAATAGTCGCGCAGCGGACCGACCCGATCCTTGTGGCCGATCACGGTCGCAAGACCTTCGACATAGGCCGCAAACCGCGATTCACTCCCAACGGCGCCGACGAGAACCATCTCAGCCCCCTCCTGCTGATATCGGACCTCGGCAAATAACTGATTCTCAAAAGCGGCCGCCGCGACTTTGTGACTCAGTCAAACTAGTACCTTGGCACAGAGGTTTTGACTGGTTGGATGCGGGCTTGCAAAACAGGTAGGTTCTCGGGCGGCATAAGGACTTCGATGCTGCGCGGTACTCCGGGTTGGCGCCGAATGAAGCCTGCGCGTTCCAGAGCGAGGATCATCTGGTGGACGGATGGCGGTGTCACGCCGAAGTGGCGTTGCATCTCCCATTCGGCGGGCGGTCTGCGATTGAGGCGCGTGTAGGCGTCGATGAAGGCCAGATACTGGCCTTGCTTGGGTGTGAACCCGGGTCCGTGCCTGCCAGACATTTGATTCATCTGTCGATTCGTCTGGACCTCCAACCAGGAGGTTCCGATGAATGTACGCTATCGTGTCACGTTGACCCAATACGAGCGAGACGAGCTTGATGGGCTGCTGAGCGGAGGCAAGAGCCGGGCGCGGAAGCTCAAGCGGGCTCAGATCCTGTTGGCCGCGGACGCGGGGGTCAGCGATGAGGATATCGCTCTGAGTGTCGGGGTTGGCGGATCGACGGTCTACCGGACCAAGCGACGCTTCGTCGAAGGCAACCTGGAACGGGCGCTGAGCGAAGAGCCGCGCCCCGGCGCGGAGCGCAAGCTCACCGGTAAGGAGGAAGCCCTGCTGGTGGCCACCGCGTGCTCGAGCCCACCGACAGGCCGCGCCCGATGGACACTTGAACTATTGGCCGATGCGCTGGTCAAGCTGACTCCACATGAGAGCCTGTCGCGCGAAACGGTGCGCCGGCGGTTGGCGGAGAACCATCTCAAGCCGTGGCGCAAGGATATGTGGTGCATTCCCCAGGTCGACGCTGATTACGTCGCCCGCATGGAGGATGTGCTCGATCTCTACGCCGGGGCGCCCGATCCGAAGCGGCCGGTGGTCTGTTTCGACGAGAGCCCGATCCAGCTCATAGGCGAGGTGCGCCAGCCGATCCCGCCCGAGCCCGGGCAGATCGAGCGCTACGACTGCGAATACCGGCGCAACGGGACCGCCAACCTGTTCGTCTTCCTCGATGCGAACCGCCCCTGGCGCAAGGTGAAGGTCACCGAGCGCCGTGCTGCGGGAGACTTCGC
>DASSJW010000710.1:0-2669 GCA_035690995.1 Xanthobacteraceae bacterium | reverse complement strand
CAAGCGCCGCACGTATCGTCCGAAGTCCTCGCTGCCGTGCGTCACGCCGGGCGGACAAAGGCTCGAGACCGTCTCGTTCCACGAATGCCTGGAGAAGCTCGTCGCGATGATCGACTACGACGCATTGCGCAAGGAGCAGCGGGAGCTGCGCAAGCGCGGCGTCTATCGTGGCATCGGCATCGCGACGTTCTGCGAGCAGACCGCCTACGGGCCGCCCTATTACGGCCCCTCGGGAGCGCCGATCTCGACTCAGGACGGTTGCACCCTGCGACTGGAGCCGTCGGGGTCGGTCCGGTGCATCACCAGCCTCACCGACCAGGGACAGGGCACGCTGACCAGCGTCGCGCAGATCGTGGCCGACAGCGTCGGCATATCGATCGACCTGGTCAGCGTTACCGGCGGTGACAGCTCGATTTCACCCTATGGCGGCGGCGCATGGGCGTCGCGCGGCACAGCAATCGGCGGCGAAGCGGCGCTGCGTGCCGGCGGCATGCTTAAGCAGAACATCCTGACGCTGGCCGGTACGATCACGCAAACCCCGCCCGACGCGCTCGACATTGCCGATGGGCAAGTCGTGAATACCAGGACCGGGCAGCCCGTCATCAGCCTCGCTGAAGTTGGGCGCATCGGCTATTTCCGGCAGGACACCCTGCCGCGCGACTACGACACGCAACTGTCGGTGAGCGCGAGCTTCGTCGCCAACGACAAGCTGTACTACATGGCAAATGGCGTGCAGGCGAGCTACGTCGAAATCGACTGCGACACCGGCTTCATCAGGATTCTGGGCCAATGGGCCGTCGACGACTGCGGCCGGGTCATCAATCCGCTTCTGGTCGATGAGCAGGTGCGCGGCGGCATCGTGCAGGGCATCGGTGCGGTTCTGTTCGAGGAATGCGTCTACAGCGAAGACGCCAATCTGATGAACGGCACCATGGCTGATTATCTTGTGCCGATGGCCAATGAGATGCCCGATATCGTGGTTGCGCATGTCGAGACGCCGGAGACCTCAACCAAGCTCGGCGCCAAGGGCATCGGCGAAGCCGGGCTGATCGGCGCCATGGGATCGGTCTGGGTGGCGGTCAACGACGCGTTGAAGCCGCTCGGCGCCAAGGTCCTGCACCAACCGTTCACGCCCGAAAGAGTTCTGGATGCGCTCGCTCGCGCCCGCGGTGCCAAAAAGCAGCGAGGGGATTGAGCGGCTGCCGCTATGAATGTCTGTGGCGTCGAGGGCGACGGCATCAGGCGATGCCGAGATAGACGTCACGCACGTCTGGCCTGGCCAGGAGATCGCTCGAGCGGCCATGCAAGGCCACGCGACCGGATTCCATCACATACCCGTAGTCCGAAATTTCGAACGCCGTAGCCACGTCCTGCTCGACCAGCAGCACGGATAAATTCTGTGCGCGGATTTTCGGAAGACTCTCCGCCAGGGTTTCGACCACCGCCGGCGCGAGCCCCAGCGACAGCTCGTCGATAATCAGCAATTTCGGCCGCGCCATAATGCCGCGTCCGATCGCGCACATCTGCTGCTCACCGCCCGACAACGTACTTGCGTCTTGAAATGCGCGCTCCCGGAGAATGGGAAACATCGAAAGCACGAACTCGAGATCGTTCTGCGTCTCGATCCGATCAACGCGGTGATAGGCGCCGAGCAGAAGGTTGTCGCGGACATTCAGCGTCCTGAAGAGCCGCCTGCCCTCCGGAACGTGAGAAATACCCTCGGAAACGATCGCGTCAGGCGAACAGCCGGTCAGATCCTTGCCGTCCAGATGAAATGAGCCGCTTCTCAGCCGGACCATGCCGGATATGGCCGACAACAAGGTAGTCTTGCCCGCGCCGTTCGGACCGACGATCGCGACGATGGAGTTGCGAGCAACGTCAAGGTCGATCCCCCACAGCACCTGCACGTCGCCGTATCCGGCTTCCAATCCCCGAACACGCAGTAGTGGCTGATCCATCGCTTCCTGATCCATTGCGTGCGCGATCCGCAGAAATTGTCCGGTATCTAGCACAGTGCCTCATAATACGCCGCATTCACGCAAGGCGCGCCGCGTGGATCGAGCCGAGTATAGCCGGCAGATCCGCTCGAGCGCCTAAAAAATCGTTTCCTTTGGGCGTTTTCACCGCGAAAAATTGACATGTGTCACCGGCCATGATGACATTCCCGGGGGCCGGTCGATCCAATCAAACCGCTGGAGGTGCGCGTGGCCAACCCTATTTCGAAGTGCACGTTGCCCTTGTTGCTGGGTGGAATTTTCATCCTGGGGTCCACCGGACTTACCCGAGCCGCGGACCCCATCCGTATCGGTGCCCCGCTGTCGCTCACCGGATCGTTGGCCGACGAAGGCGGTAAGGAGCAGCAGGGGCTCGACATGTGCATCGCCGCCGTAAACGCCAAGGGCGGCGTGAAGGTCGGCTCGGACATGCGCAAGCTTGAAGCGGTCAAGTACGACTATCAGAGCGAAACCAGCCGCGCGGTACAGATCGTTCAGCGCCTGCTGACCGTCGACAAGGTTGATTTCCTGTTCGCGCCTTACGGGTCCGGCGACACCAAGGCTACGGCGGTGCTGGCCGAACGCTACAACATCCCCATGGTGGCGACCTCGGCCGCTTCCGAGGCCGTGTACGACCAAAAAGGCAAGAACCTGTTCGGCATTCTGTTCCCGAAC
>DASSJW010000709.1:0-4355 GCA_035690995.1 Xanthobacteraceae bacterium | reverse complement strand
GCCTTCGTGCATGAGCCCGATGGTCTCATCATCTGCCGCGGCGGCACCATCGAGGCAGTCGGTCCTTATGCCGCGCTGAGAGCCGTGCTGCCGCCGGACGCCAACGTCGCCGACCATTCGGGGTGCCTGATCGCGCCCGGCTTCATCGACTGCCATGTCCACTATGTGCAGACCGGGATTATCGGCGCGCAGGGGCATCAGCTGCTTGACTGGCTCAACGAATATACCTTCGTGGCCGAACAGGCTTTTGCCGATCCGGCGGTCGCCCGCGAGACCGCAAAGCTGTTCTGCGACGAGCTGCTGCGGCAGGGGACCACGACGGCACTCGTCTTTTGCTCAGTGCATGCGGGCTCGGTCGACGCGCTGTTCGCGGAAGCGGAAAGGCGCAACCTGCGGCTCATCGCGGGGAAGGTCCTGATGGACCGCAACGCACCGGCCGCGCTCACCGATACCGCTCGCTCCGGCTACGACCAGTCGAAGATGTTGATCGACAAGTGGCACAGGCGCGGACGTTGCCTCTACGCCGTTACGCCGCGATATGCCGGAAGCAGCACCCCTGAGCAGCTGGAGCTCGCAGGGGCGCTCTGGCGCGAGCACCCCGGGACCTTCATGCAGACCCATATTGCGGAGAACCACGACGAAATTGCGTTGGTGATGAAGCTGTTTCCGCAACGACGCGACTATCTCGACATCTATGCCCACTACGGCCTCACCGGCCGGCGCGCGCTGCTCGCGCACGGCGTGCATCTCAACGAGTCGGAATTCGAGCGCTGCCATGCCAGCGGCACCGCACTCGCGCATTGCCCGACGTCGAACCTGTTTCTCGGCAGCGGCCTGTTTCCGTTGCGCGCGGCGCGCGACCGACGCCGCCCGGTGCATGTCGGCCTGGGGACGGATATCGGTGCGGGCACGAGTTTCTCGCTGCTTGCCACCATGGGTGAAGCCTACAAGGTGGCGCAACTCCGAACCCGCCCGATCGATGCCATCGAAGCGTTTTTTCTGAGCACGCTGGGCGGCGCGCGGGCGCTCGCGCTCGACGACCGTGTCGGGACGCTTGCACCGGGCCATGAAGCCGACATGGTCGTGCTTGATCCGAACGCGACCCCGCTCCTGGCCTTTCGCAACCGCCGCTCGCGCTCGATCACGGAGACGCTGGCCGTGCTGATGACGCTGGGCGACGATCGCGCTGTTCGCGCTACTTATGTGGCGGGCGAACTCGCTTCGGTTGACCCGTCGGTACGCCCGGCGCATGGTCCGCCGCCATGAATGTCGAGCCTGCTCCCAATGCGATCGTCGCCGTCGGCGCTGCGCGCTTCGGCAATGCGCTGCCGCTTGCATTGATCGCGGGGCCTTGCGCCCTCGAGAGCCGCGATCATGCATTCGAAATGGCCGCGGGGCTCAAGGAGATCGCCGGCAAGATCGGGATCGGCTTCGTCTACAAGACCTCGTTCGACAAGGCCAATCGCACCAGCGCCAAGAGTAATCGCGGTATCGGGCTCGATGGCGCGCTGCCGATCTTCGCCGACATCCGCCAACGATTCGGCGTGCCTGTTCTCACTGACGTGCACGAAACGGCGCAATGCGCGCGCGTTGCCGAAGTCGCGGACGTATTGCAGATACCCGCCTTCCTGTGCCGGCAGACCGATCTGCTGGTCGCCGCTGCCGCGACCGGGCGTGTGGTCAATATCAAGAAGGGCCAGTTTCTCGCGCCCTGGGACATGGCGAATGTCGTTGGCAAGGTGACCGCCGCCGGCAATGCGAACGTGCTGGTGACCGAGCGCGGCGCGTCCTTTGGCTACAACACGCTCGTCTCCGATATGCGCGCGTTGCCGATCCTGGCGCGCACCACCGGCGCGCCGGTCATCTTCGACGCCACGCATTCGGTGCAGCAACCGGGCGGGCAGGGCACCTCGTCCGGTGGCGAGCGGGAGTTTGTGCCGGTGCTCGCGCGCGCGGCAGTCGCGGTCGGTGTCGCCGGCGTCTTTATCGAGACCCACCAGGATCCCGACCAGGCACCCTCCGACGGTCCGAATATGATCCCCCTCAAGCAATTAGACAGTCTTTTGCGCCGCCTGATCGAGTTCGACAAACTCGCTAAGAAAAATTGACAAGCGACTGATAACTAAGCGAGTTTATGCCATTCCCCCCGTACTAAAAATCGTCGCGCTCGTGGTTTTTGCGCAGACTTTGTTTACGCGGGCGGTCGATCCGGTGGTCCCGATGATTGCCGAGAGTCTCGGCATCGATGTCGCCACGGCCGCCCTGCTGTCGAGCGCGTACACGTTCCCCTATGCGTTGGTGCAGCCGGCTCTCGGCGTTACCGGGGACTTCTTCGGCAAGACGCGGTTGATGAATCTGTGCCTGCTCGTGGTTGCAATCTCGGCGTTGGTCTGCGCGGTGGCCACGAGCTTTTCGCTGCTGGTCGCGATGCGGGTCGCGGCCGGACTGGTTGCCGGCGGGGTGTTTCCGGTGGCGATGGCGCTTGTCGGCGACCTCGTCCCTGTCAATCAGCGCCAAGTGGCGATCGGCCGGTTGCTGGCGGTCGGGCTCACGGGAAACCTCATCGGCGCGTCGATCGCGGGCGTCATCGGCGACTACCTGGGCTGGCGCGGTGTGTTCGCCATTCTCGGCGCGTTCGGATCGATAGTGACCATCGCGGCGTTCTTCGCCTTCCGCGGTGTGATCACGCCGCCGCCCGCGCCGTTCAACCGCGCCGCGGTGATCGCCAACTTCCGCAGCATTTTTGCGGATCCCCGCGCGAAGGTGTGCTTCATCTCGGTGTTCTTCGAAGCGATCTTCATCCACGGATTGTTCCCTTACGTCGCGCTCCTCCTCCTGGCGATCGGCGAGACCCGCGCATCGATCGCAGGTCTCTTGATTGCGGCCTTCGCAGTCGGTGGCGTGTTGTACTCGCTCTCGGTGCCGGTTCTCATTGCGCGCGTGCGGGAGCGCCGTCTGATGCTCGCTGGCGGCACTCTTGCCGCGACCGGCCTCGTCCTCATCGCACTGCATTTCCCGTGGGTTTGGCAGATCGCCATCTACGCCGTGTTCGGGTTCGGTTTCTACCTCCTGCACGGCTGCATCCAGGTCCATGTCACCGAGCTCTCGCAGACCGCACGCGGGGCCGCCGCGTCGCTGCACTCGTGCTTCTTCTACCTCGGCCAGGCTGTCGGGCCGGTGATCTACGGCTATGGCTTTGCCCACGGCGGGGCGGAGCCGACGATTTTCCTTGGCGCGGCGGTGGTGATGACGGTGGGCTTGGTTTGCTCGCGGCTGCTGCGCCATCCGACCGTCCATTGAGTGGGACTGCTGCGCTTCCGCGGCATGGACGCCGGCCGCGAACAGTCTTGTGCAATGCCGCGAGAAACCCCATCATGAGCAGTACGGCCTGGGGTGCCGCGGCGACGCGGCTGAGATCAAACCCAACGAACCTGTCTGGGTCATTCCAGCGAAGGGAGCCGCCGGGTGCCGAACCGCCCAGCACGCAATGTTAGCAAGCCCAGCGTCGCCATCATCGGTGCTGGCGTCATTGGCCTTGGCATCGCCTGGCGGCTGGCCGCGCGCGGCGTATCGGTCGCGGTGTTCGACAAGGGGGTGTCCGGTGCTGGCGCAAGCCATGCGGCGGCGGGGATGCTCGCGGCCTGCGCCGAGGCCGAGCCCGGCGAAGAGGCCCTCGTTACGCTCGGTCGTGTCAGTCAGGCGCGCTGGCCCGCTTTTGCCGCCGAGCTGAAACAGGCATCCGGCGTGGATGTGGGGTTGCGCCCGGAAGGCACGCTGGTCGTCGCCTTGACGTCCGACGACCAGGCACGGCTAAGCCATCAACTGACATTCCAGCAGAAGCTCGGGCTCCCTCTGCAATGGATTTCGGCGGCAGAGACCCGCCGCCGCGAGCCGCATCTGGCCGGCAAGCTCGCGGGTGCGGTATTCAGCCCGGAAGACACCCAAGTGGACAATCGCAAATTGGCCGCCGCCCTGCGCATCGCCGCCGAGGCGGCCGGGGCCAGCATCCGGGAGCATCAGGAGGTCAAGACGATCTCGTCCGACGCCGGGCGCGTCGACGGCATCGTCCTCGCCGACGGAACCAAGGTGGGAGCCGACGTCGTCGTGCTTGCAGCCGGGGCATGGTCCCGGAGCATCGATGGGCTCGCGCCCGAATTACGCCCGCCGGTGCGCCCGATCAAAGGCCAGATGCTCGCGCTTCGCATGGACCCTGCTGCGCCGCTTCTGACCCACGTGGTCTGGGCGCCAGGCGCCTATCTCGTGCCCCGGCTCGATGGCCGCCTGCTCGTGGGGGCGACTGTCGAGGAGAAGGGATACGATACGTCGCTCACCGCCGGCGGCATCCTCACCCTGCT
>DASSJW010000708.1:0-2602 GCA_035690995.1 Xanthobacteraceae bacterium | reverse complement strand
GCAGGCGACCTGGAAAATCATCGCCGCGGATCTGCCGCTCGGCGTGGTGAGCGGCGACGCGATCGCGCAGGGCGATGGCGCGCCGCGCGGCCGCGAATGCGAGATCGCCGACCTCCTTGTCTTCATCAAGCACGCGGGCATTCGCAATACGGTCTGGATCACCGCCGACATGCATTACACCGCCGCGCACTATTACGACCCGAACGCGGCGGTGTTCCAGGACTTCGAGCCGTTCTGGGAATTCATTTCCGGCCCGATCCACGCCGGCACCTGGCATCCGCAGCAGCTCGACAACACCTTCGGCCCGCGCGCCATTTACCAGAAGGGCTGCAGCGGCGCCCAGCGCGACGACCTGGCGCCCTGCTTCGGGCTGCAATTCTTCGGCCACGTCGCGATCGACGGCGCCACCGAGGTCATGACCGTCACGCTCAGGGACGTCGACGATCACGCGTTATGGTCGACCAAGATCGAGCCGCAAATGCAAAAATGGTCACGCGGCCTGCCATCCGTCCGCAGCTAGCGGGCAGCGGCGCGGATGCGCGCCGCATGGCGGGACCCTTGCACGGTTTGTCACCCCACTGTCATAGAGCCTGACTAGGTCTGGTCACCCTGAACCATTGGAGGGTCCTCAACATGCGCGGAGTGCTTGCGGCGGCGGCCGGCCTTGCGATGTCCCTGGCAGCTTCGAACGGATCTGCGCAGACGGTCTATCCGATCGACCGGGCCGATATTTTGAGCGACGCGCGGTTCGACTTCAAAGTTGAATTCGCAGGCCTCGCCGACCCGGCGAAGATCTCCGTCACCATCAACGGCAAGGACTACGCCCAGGTTTTCGGCAAGGCGGCCACCTTCCTGGAGCGCGAGACCGGCAAGGACCAGTCCGCCTTGCTGCTGCGGGACGTGTCGCTCAGGGAGCCCGGCAGCTACACCATCCGGGTCTCGGACGGCGCGCAGAGCCGCGAATTGCATTGGAACGTCTACGATACTGGCGCGCGCAAGGCGAAGAACGTCATCCTGTTCATCGGCGACGGCATGTCGCTCGCGCATCGCGTGGCGGCGCGCGTGCTGGCGAAGGGCATCGCGGAGGGCAAGGCGTTCGGCAAGCTCGCCATCGACGACATGCCGCAGATGGCTTTGGTCGCCACCGCCGGCAGCGATTCCATCATTACCGATTCGGCCAATTCCGCCAGCGCCTATGCGACCGGGCACAAATCGGCGGTCAACGCCATGGGTGTCTATGCCGACCGCACGCCCGATCCGCTCGACGATCCGAAGGTCGAGACCATCACCAGCCTGGTCAAGCGACGGCTGGATATGGCGGTTGGCATCGTCACCAATACCGAGATCGAAGATGCCACCCCCGCCGCCATGCTGGCGCATACCCGCCGCCGCGCCGAATACGACCGCATCGTCGAGCAGTTCTTCGCGGCGAAGCCCGACGTCATCATGGGCGGCGGCCGCGCGAACTTCCTGCCGAAGTCGGCGCAAGGCAGCAAGCGCAGGGACGAAGCCGATTTTGTCGGGCAATTTCGCGACGCCGGCTATTCCGTGGCTTCGACCGGCGCCGAGATGACGTCGCTCGCCGATGATCCAAAGACCACGAAGCTCCTGGGGCTGTTCACGCTCGGCAACATGGACGGCGCTCTCGATCGCAAGTTCCTCAAAGGCGGAACCGTCGGGAAGTTTCCGGACCAGCCGGATTTGACCGAGGAAGTCGGCGCGGCGTTGAAGGTGCTCTCCAGGAATGACGCCGGTTTCTTTCTGATGGTGGAATCCGGCATGATCGACAAATACACGCACCTCCTCGACATGGAGCGCGCGGTCTACGACACCATCATGCTCGACAACGCCGTCAAGCTTGCCCGCGATTGGGCCGCGGCGCGTGGCGACGATACGCTCATTCTGGTGCTGGCCGATCACACGCACCCGGTCGGCTTGGTCGGGACGATCGAGGACGACATGGCCTCGGTCCCCAACGTGCCGATGCGGGAACGCGTGCGCGTGTACGAGCGCGCCGGCTTCCCGAACTATCCCGCTGCCGATGCCGAGGGCTATCCGGCTCGCGTGGACGTCAGCCGCCGCCTCGCGCTGTTCTCGGCGAGCCTGCCCGACCACTACGAGACCTTTCGACCCAAGCTCGATAACCCGAATGAGCCAACGGTCGCGGGCAAGGACGCCGGCACCTATGTGGCCAACGAGCGCTACAAGAATGTTCCCGGCGCCGTGCTCCGCTTCGGAAATCTGCCCGCAATGATCAACGCCGACGTGCATTCCGGCGAAGACGTTGTCCTGACCGCGAGCGGGCCGGGCAGCGAGCGCGTTCGCGGGCAAATGGACAACACCGAAGTGTTCCAGGTCATCGCCCAAGCGCTCGGGCTCGGCTCGGCGGACGCCGAGCCGAAACGCACGGAGGTCGCCCCGCGTCAGCGATGAGCGCGGCCGCAACCAGCCGGGCCGGCGCGACGCGCCGGCGCTTGCCCCCGACCGCGGCTGGCGGTAACCCGTCGCTATGCGGGACGGTCGTCAGGTAGGACTCGGCGGGCTGAGGTTCTCCTCGTCCTGCGGCTGCCGTCGGTCACGCCGCTGCCGGCCGCGCCGGCGG
>DASSJW010000707.1:0-2180 GCA_035690995.1 Xanthobacteraceae bacterium | reverse complement strand
CGCCAATTCAAGGTGCGAAAATCCGGACGCGCTCGGAATCTCCCGAACGGTGGCGATCGATACAACGGGCGGACCGGGCTTCGGCACCGATCAGTTCAAGGCCCACGATTTCCTGGAGCCGGGCGAGGTCGTGCTGACCTTCGACGACGGCCCCTGGCCCGGCAATACGCCCGCGGTGCTGGCGGCACTGGCGGCGCAATGCCTGAAGGCGACATTTTTTCCGATCGGCCAGCACGTCAGCTGGCATCCCGACATCCTCAGGCAGGTCGTCGCCAAGGATCACACCGTCGGGTCCCATTCCTGGTCGCACGTGAATCTGGCCAAGAAAACCCTGGCGGAAGCCAAGGATGAAATCGAGAACGGCATCAGCGCGGTGGCGATCACCGCCGGGCGTCCGCTGGCGCCCTTTTTCCGCTTCCCGGGGCTGAGCCAGACGCCCGAATTGACCGCCTATCTCGCCGAAAGGAACATCGGCATCTTCTCCATCGATGTCGATTCCTTCGACTTCAAGCTCAAGAATCCGGACAAGGTGATTACATCGGTGATGACCAAGCTCGAAAAGCGCGGCAAGGGCATCGTGCTGATGCACGATTTCCAGCATTCGACCGCGGTCGCGCTGCCCGCATTGTTGCTGCAGCTCAAGGCCAAGGGATTCAAGATCGTGCATTTGAAGGCGAAGGATCCGGTCGTGTCGCTGCCGCAATACGAGGCCGCCATGGTGAAGACGCGGACCGGCCAGACCGTCGATGGGCGGCCGACCGCGAGCGTGGTGCGCACGATCGATACGCCGCAATAGCGGCCGGCCTGCGCCTTTGCACCACCGCCCGCGCGTCTAGCGGCCGCGCTTCTTGGCGCGGCCCTTTCTTCCGCGCTTGACCCCGGCCATCGTTTCCAGCACCGCGCAGACCGCCGCGGTGTCGTGCTCGGCATGGCCCGACTTCATCGCCTGCCGGTAGATCGGCACCGAGGCGTCGAACATCGGCGTCGGCACGCCGAGGGTCTTTGCGAATTCGCCGATCACCGCCATGTCCTTCTGCCAGACCGATACTTTCATGGTGGCATCGTCGTAGCGGTCTTTCACCATCATCGGCGCCCGCAGCTCGAACACGCGCGAATTGCCGGCGCCCGACTTGACCATCTCGAACACGGTCTGGGGATCGAGACCGGCCTTGAGGCCGAGCACCATGGCTTCGGCGCTGGCGACGTTGTTGATCGCGACCAGCAGGTTGGCGACATATTTCATGCGGCTGCCGTTGCCGAAGGCGCCAAGGTCGTGCATGGCGCGGGAGAAGCCGGCGAACAGCGGACGGAGCCGGCGGATCGTCCGGCTGTCGCCGCTGGCGTAGATCACGAGGTCCTTCACTTGCGCCTGCGAGCCGGTGCCGCTCACCGGGCAATCCAGCATCACATGCCCGGCCTTGCGCAGCGCGCGTTCGGCCCGGAGCTTGTCGTCGATGGTGAAGGTGCTGGCTTCGATGATCACCCGCGGCCGCACGTCGGCCTCGATGATGGCGGCAACGGTCGCGTCGAGCGCCGCGGGCTTGGGCAGGCTGGTGATGATGGTGCTCATCTCGGCCGCGAGCGTCTTCGTGTCGGGCGCGATCTCCACCCCGGCGCGCGCCATGGCGCGGCGGCGTGCGGGATCGATGTCGTAGCCCATCACCCGCCAGCCGTCGGCGACGAGGTTCTTCGCGAACGCGCCGCCCATGATCCCAAGTCCGACGACACCGACTTTGCCCTTCGCCATTCCCAACCTCCGTGACCCGACCCTGCGGCGGCGGACGCTACACATCCGCCGTTGCTGCGTTCAAGTTCAATGTGCCGATCGGCGCTCGTGCATAGCCGTCTTTCTCGCGCGCGCATAATCCCTTATCGTCGCCGCCAATGCCGGGACCACACGGCAGTTCGGAGGGGAGCGTCCATGACGATGTCTCGAAACGTCTTGCGGTTCTGCGCCACGCTCGGCGCATTGCTCTACGGGACCTCGGCGCCGGCGCAGGGTTTGCTCACGGAGCATCGCCTTGCCGCCGGCCTCGCCAACGAAGCGGTCGCAGAGGCGGTCGCCGCCTGCGCCAAGAACGGTTATACGGTGACCGCGATCGTGGTCGATATCGACGGCGTGCGGCAGGCGGTGCTGCGCGGGGATGGTGCACCGGTGCACACGCTCGACAGCGCCTATG
>DASSJW010000706.1:0-4360 GCA_035690995.1 Xanthobacteraceae bacterium | reverse complement strand
AAAGCACCATCCGGTCATGCCGGATGGTGCTTTGCCGCTTTCAGTGTGACGTCAGATCTTCTTCGCCGCGGCGTTGGCGCCCCAATAGTGATCGAACGCCATGCGGCGGTTCACCACCGTGTCCTGCTCCCATTGCGTGGCGCGCCTGGCGAATGCTATCTGAGAATCGAGGATTTCCTTGAACAGGGGATTCTCGCCGGCTTTCTTCTTCACGACCTCGTCGTAAATCTCGAGCTGTCGCTTCAGGATCGCATCCGGCGTCTTGTAGAACTTGACGTTGTCCTTGGTCTGCAGCTCGATGTAGTCCTGCGAGTAGCGGTCGATCGCTTTCAGCGACATGTCCTGCGACGCCGCCTCGACCGCATTGGCGATGATCGCCCGCATCTTTTCGGGCAAGGCATCGTACTTGGTCTTGTTGAACATGATCTCGAACTGCTCGGCATTCTGGTGATAGCTCTGCAGCATGCAGACCTTCGAGACATCGGCAAAGCCGAGCGCGCGGTCCGATGAGGCATTGTTGAATTCCGCCGCTTCGAGCAGGCCGCGGTCCATGGCGGACACGATCTCGCCGCCGGGCAGCGCATTCACCGCCGAGCCCAGCCCTTGGAACACGTCGATGGAGATGCCGACGGTGCGGAATTTGAGGCCCTTGAAGTCGTCGATCTTGGTGACCGGCCGCTTGAACCAGCCAAGCGGCTGGGTCGGCATCGGTCCATACGGGAACGAGACGACGTTCGCGCCGATCGACTGATAGAGCTTGGCCAGAAGCTCCTTGCCGCCGCCGTATTTGTGCCAGGCCAGCAGCATGTTGGCGTCCATGGCGAAGGCCGGACCCGATCCCCACAAGGCGAGCGCGGTCTGCTTGCCGTAGTGGTAGACGAGCACGCCGTGGCCGCCGTCGAGCGTTCCCTTCGAGACCGCGTCGAGCAGGCCGAACGCAGGCACCACGGCGCCCGCCGGCAGCACCTCGATCTTGAGGTCGCCGCCGGTCATGTCGTTGACCTTCTTGGCGTAATCGAGCGCGAATTCGTGGAAGATGTCCTTCGACGGCCAGGTGCTCTGCCAGCGCATGCTGATGGGGCCTTGCGCCGAGACCACACCGGGCGCGGCCACGGTCGCCGCCGTTGCCACGGCGGCTCCGCCGAGAAACTTGCGACGCGTTGTTGGTGAAGACGCGGACTTCTGCGACATGCATTCCCTCCATTGTTTGGGGATGACGTTCTTCGTCATCTTCTTCGATTTAAACCATCCGAAAGCGTAACTATTCCGGTATGGGCGTAGGTTGTAGGGGCTGATATCGCTCCACACAAGGCTCGAATTGTCTCGCCCCCTCGGTCCCAATAAAGATGGATAAAAGTTAAGATGCCTCGCGGACAAGTGTGCGTGCGCCGGCCGCCGCAGCGGTAAACCGCAACAGGGTGGACGGGCTTTGCCGCGCTTCCTTATGCTAAAGTTGAATATGGTGGGCGCGAACAAATCAGAGGCACGGCTCCGGTGCCGTGAAGGCGACCAACTGCCCAACTCCAGCTGAACCGATCCGCCTAGCCCACCGCCCACTACCCTGAATTTTCCGAGCCATCGCCGTCCGGCAGGAGAAACCCGTGTCACGCCTCCTTTCCACGCTCGCCCTGATCTGGCGGCTCGCCCGTCCCTATTTCGTCTCCGAGGACCGCTGGGCGGGCCGCATTCTGCTCGCCGCCGTGATCACCATCGAACTCTCGATCGTGGCCATCAACGTCATGCTCAATCAGTGGAACAACCGGTTCTACAATGCGCTGCAGGAGCGCAACTGGGATAACTTCGTGTGGGAGCTGCTGTTCTTCTGTGCGCTGGCGGCGGCATTCATCGTGCTCGCGGTCTATCAGCTCTACCTGAATCAATGGCTGCAGATCCGCTGGCGGCGCTGGATGACGCGGCAGTATCTCGATCGCTGGCTCGCCGGCGGCAACCATTACCGCATGCAGCTCCTGGGCGATGCCGCCGACAATCCCGATCAGCGCATCTCCGAGGACATCAATCTCTTCATCGAACGCACATTGACGCTAACCGTCGGATTGCTCAGCGCCGTTGTGACGCTGTTCTCCTTCATTGTCATCCTGTGGACGCTGTCCGCGGCGGCACCGTTTCAGCTGTTCGGCACGAGCTTGGTCATTCCCGGCTACCTGGTCTGGGCGGCTTTGCTCTATGCGATGGTCGGAACCACGCTGACACATCTCGTCGGCTGGCCGCTCGTCGGGCTCAATTTCCGGCAGCAGCGGTTCGAGGCGGACTTCCGCTTCAATCTCGTTCGGGTGCGGGAAAATTCCGAGCAGATCGCCCTCCTGGGCGGCGAGACCGATGAGCGCGAGCAACTGCTCGGTCGGTTCGGACAGGTGGTCAACAACTTCATGCAGATCATGCTGCGCACCAAGCAGCTGACCTTTCTCACCGCCGGCTATGCCCAGGTTGCCACCATCTTTCCCTTCATCGTCATCAGTCCCGCATATTTTGCCGGCGCGGTGCAGCTCGGCGGCCTGATGCAGACGGCGTCCGCCTTCACCAGCGTACAGGCCGCCCTGTCGTTCTTCATCAACGCCTATCGACAGCTCGCGGAGTGGCGCGCGGTGATCGCGCGACTCGATGGCTTCAACATCGCGGTCAATACCGCGCAGGCTACGGCGACGGCGCAGCCGGCGATCGAGGTCGCGCCGCATGACGGAAAGGATTCCATCAGGATCGATGACCTCGTGGTGCGCCTGCCGCAGGGCAGCGCGCTGGTCGCCGCCGACGACCTCGCGATCTCCGCGGGCGAGCGGGTGCTGGTCACCGGCCCATCCGGCGCGGGCAAGTCGACGCTTTTCCGGGCGATCGCCGGGACCTGGCCGTTCGGCACCGGCACCATCCACGTGCCCAAAGGCGCCAAGGTCATGGCGCTGCCGCAGCGGCCGTATTTTCCCATCGGCACGCTTGCCGCCGCCGTCACCTATCCGGCCGCACCCGGGACGTTCGGCGCCGACGTGCTGGCGGAGATCCTCACGGCGGTCGGGCTGCCCGCGCTCGCCGGACGCTTGGCCGAGGAAGCGCACTGGAACCGGATGTTGTCGCTGGGGGAACAGCAGCGTCTCGGCATTGCCCGCGCCCTCCTGCAGGCGCCGGACTATCTTTTCCTCGACGAGGCCACGGCCTCCCTCGATGAGGCGGCGGAAGCCGCGGTTTACCGCCTGCTCGACGCGCGGCTCAAGCACGCCACCATCGTGTCCATCGGCCATCGCTCCACCCTGTCGGCATTTCACGGCCGCGGGCTCGTATTCGTGCGCGATGGAGAGTTTCACCGCATGCGTGAAGTCGGACTGACGCCTGCCGAGTAGCAGCGCTCACCACCAGCGTTTGGGCCAGGAGCCGCGACGGAAGAGGTTGTGCCAGACGAAGGCGACGGCCGCGAGCAGGCATGCCCCGGCGGCCACGGGGACCAGCAGAAAGCTCCAGGACATGCCATTGAGCACCACCACGAGCGGATCGATGCCGGCCGGAGGGTGAAAGCTGCGCGTCAGATGCATGGCCACGATCGCAAGACCCACCGCGACCGCGGCCGCGGCGACCCCCGGTCCGGTGACCTTCACCACCAGGAGCCCGATCACCGTGGCCACCAGGTGGCCGCCGATGAGCGCCCGC
This sequence comes from Xanthobacteraceae bacterium, assembly GCA_035690995.1. Lineage (GTDB taxonomy): Bacteria > Pseudomonadota > Alphaproteobacteria > Rhizobiales > Xanthobacteraceae > VAZQ01. The sequence goes on along the minus strand of DASSJW010000706.1, from coordinate 709 downwards.
GGCTGCGCCGCCGCGACCTGCGGCGAGCCCATGACCAGGACGATCGAGGTTGCGAACGGCACCAGCAGGAGGGGAATGGCGGTGCGCTCGGCCAGAAGCTCCATCAGCGCGATGGCGATTGCCGCTCCGATGGCGCCGGCCACGACCGCCATCCGGCGTGGCATCCCCAGCGTTGGGTCGCGGACCGCGGCAAGCGCCTCGCGGGCGAAAAGCTCGATCGCATGCTTCATTCGCGCCGGGCCCAAAGAAAAGGGCGGCAGTCCGCAAGGAACCGCCGCCCGTTGATCGTGTCGATGTCGGCTTACTTCAGACTGGACATCGCCGTCAGGTCGAACTTGCCGGCAACCACGAAGGATGCGCCGCACCAGCTCGAGCCGAAGCCACCGGGATTGATCGAAGTGAAGTCACCGGTGAACCGCGCGGTGTTGTCGCTGGTGAAGGCGTTGCAGTCACCCTTGTTCAGGTCGGTATCGTAGTAGCGGAAGTCGAGCGTGAACACGCTCTTGGTGATGCCGATGCCGACGTTCCAGGTGGTGTAGCTCTTGTAGGGAATGCCGTTCGGAAATCCTGCGACCCCATAGAAGGCATCGCTGGTGCCGAGAAACCATTTGCCGGCTTCACCCGACAGGTACAGTCCCCAGCCTTCCGGCATGGCGGCGCTGGGAGCCGTGAACTTCGCGCTGCCGGCCGTGTAGGTGCCCTTGGCGCC
>DASSJW010000705.1:0-6742 GCA_035690995.1 Xanthobacteraceae bacterium | reverse complement strand
GTCGTCTCGAGCCCCTGTCCCAGCACCGACGACCCGACATAGACGGTGACGCCGCCATCCTCCTCGACCCTGACGCGGACGTTCTCCTTGCCCGAGCCGCTGCTCTCCACGAAGGGCACGGCGGCGAGGCCATGATAACGTCCATCGATCAGACGGCCTTGCAGCGACTTCTTCTCCGCCCAGCCGATCTCGCTGAGGACGCGCTCGAACGTCGCGTGATAGTCCCCGGTGTCGAAGTCGGTCTCGCCCTCGTAAGGCACGAGCTTGCCGGTCGCGAATGGCAGCTCGGCCTCGCCGATCAGGTTCCTGCGGCGGAAGTCCATCGGATCGAGGCCGAGATCGCCCGCCACGATGTCGAGGAGCCGCTCGCGAAAGAAGTTTGCTTCGAACCGCCCGGGCGCTCGAACCGTACCCACCGGCGTCTTGCTCGTCATCAGCGCTTCGACGGTGATGGCCACATCGCGGATGCGGTAAGGCCCCGGGAGGAATTGCCCGGCCTTGGCCGGTACGACACCGCCGTTGGTGCGGATATAGGCGCCCATGTCGCCGTAGATATGGCCGCGCAAACCGAGGATGGTGCCATCGCGCGTGCACGCGATTTCGAGGTCGCAATCGACTTCGCGCGAGTGATTGGTGGACATCAGGTGCTCGCGGCGATCCTCGATCCATTTGACCGGACGGCCGACATGGCGAGCCGCGAACGGAATGAGGAAATCCTCGGGATAGAACTCGCCGCGCACCCCGAAGCCGCCGCCGACGTCAAGCTCGATCATGTCGATGGCATGCTCGGAAAGCCCCAACATGGGCGCGAGCACGCGACGGTTGAAGAACAGGACCTTGGTGGCGCCGAAAATGACGAGCTTTCCCTTCGCTGCATCCCATTCGGCAATGAGGCCGCGGGTTTCCAGCGGCACCGCCGTCAGGCGGTGGCAGCGAAAGCTCTCACGGCGGATGTACTCGGCCTTGACGAAAGCCGCGTCGGCATCCCCTGACGATACCGCGTATCGCACCGCGCGGTTGCTGCCGCTGGTTTCGAACAGCAGCGACTTGCCGCTGGCCGCCGCATGGCGATCCGGCACGGCGGGAAGCGGCGCGATATCGACCGCGATCGCGTCGAGCGCGTCTTCGGCCAGCGCCCGGGTTTCCGCCACGACCACCGCGATCGGCTCGCCGACGTAGCGCACCTTGTCCCTGGCGATCACCGGCTGCAGGTAGGGTGCGAATTCCGGAAGGTTTGCAAGCCGCAACGGAATCAGCGGAATGCTCGCCCCGATCTCGGCCGCGGTGAGCACCGCCCGCACGCCTTTCCTCGCCCGCGCGGCCGAAGCATCGATGCCGTTGATGCGTCCATGCGCCACGCTGCTGCGCAGGATCACCGCGTGCAGCATCCCCTCGCGCTTCAAGTCGTCGACGAATGTCCCCGCACCGGTGAGAAAGCGCCGGTCTTCCGCCCGATCGACCGGCTGACCGATCAGCGGCGCGGTGGTCATGTTCATGGGACGATCTTTGCGCAGAAATTCGAACGGGGCTTGCACACTAGTGCGGTGGATTTGAAGTTCCTACTATTATAGCCGCGACCTCTTTAGGAACTTCAAATCCAAGGACCGCACTAGACTCATAAAGTTGCTAGTGTCCCTTTGATTCCGAAGTTCGCTTCAGAAGTGCCGCAAGGGTGTGCGAACTTCGGAATCGGGACACTAGTCCGCGCCCTACGAAACTGCAAGCCGACGACGCAAACACAACTCCAGTGTGCGAGGCGCACGAGCAAGAAGGGCACCATGAAAATCATCGATATGAGCCATGTGATGAACGTCCATACGCCCGGCTGGGTCGGATATGCCGGCAACAAGATGTATTACGCACAGAATCTGCAAACCCAGATGATCGTCGCACAGCGCATCGACACCGCCCTGCATGTCGGAACGCATTTCGATGGCGCCATGCACGCAACCGACAATCGCAAGGGCGACATGGCCTCGCTGCCGCTCGATTACCTGGTCAACCGCGGCGTGGTGGTGGATATTTCCGGCAAGATGTCGGACTGGGCGGTGATCACGCCGGAGATCATCGAAAGCGCTGGCGCCGATATCCGCGAGGGCGACATCTTGATCCTGCATACGGGTTGGCATCGCCACTATGAGGGTCAGGCCCAGCAGGATCTGGTGAAATACTTCTGCTACCACCCGGGCCCCAATCTCGACACCCTGCACTGGATGCTGGAGAAGAAGATCAAGTGGTGGGGCATGGACACCGGCTCGTGCGACCATGCCATGAACACGTCGATCCGCACCATGCGGCCGGACTTGGCCGCGCAGTTCACCAAGATCCACGGCAAGACCCCGGGAGAATTCTTCGGGACCTTCGAATACATCCACAAGAAATCCAGGCGCCGCGTGGTGTCCGACGTCTTTCCGTTTCACAACTGGGCGTTCCAGGAAGGCTTGCTGCACGCCGAGAACCTCGGCGGCGATATCGAGCTCATGCTCAACAAGCGGGCGCTGATCGGCGCATTCCCCTGGCGCTACGAGGGACTTGAAGGCTGTCCCTGCCGGATCGTCGCCTTCCTTGATGCCGGCGATAACGTCGAGGCGGTGGGCAACGCCGCCAAGGCCATCATGGGCGCCTGAGCCCCGGGCTCCATCCAAGCCATTGCGTCGCGGTACGGCTATTTTCGCGGCTTGCGAAGGCGCCGCGAGTTGACTAGCCTTTTGTTTGTACGCAAACGAAGTTGGATCGCGCTTCTCTTGGCGTTCGCAAAAGCACCGCAATGGCGAAGATTTCCGCCCCCGACGGGGTGAAGCTCCACGTGGAAGAGGTCGGTTCGGGGACGCCGATCGTCTTCGTTCATGAATATGCCGGCGACTATCGCAGCTGGGAACCGCAGCTGCGCCATTTCTGCCGCCAGCACCGCTGCGTCACCTACAGTCAGCGTGGATATCCGCCCTCGGATGTGCCCTCCGACCCCGCCCGCTACGCACAGGACATTGCTCGCGACGACGTGATCGCGGTGATGGACGGGCTCGGCATCGACAAGGCGCACGTGGTCGGCCACTCGATGGGCGCCTATACGGCGCTGCACGTCGGTATCCGGTACCCGCAACGCTGCCTGTCGGTGACCGCCGCGGGCTGCGGCTGGGGCTCGGCGCCGGACGTGGCGAAACGGGAGGCGATGAAAGCGCTCGCGGCCGAGACCGGAAAGATGTTCGCCGAGGAAGGGATCGTCTCCGCGGCGGCGAAATACGCCGATGCCCCGATGCGTCAGGCGTTCAAGCACAAAGATCCGCGCGGTTGGAGCGAGTTCGCGCGCATGCTGGCGGAGCATTCAGCCGAAGGCCATGCCCACACCATGCTCAATCTTCAGCTCAAGCGCCCGACGCTGTGGGAGATGGAAACCGAACTCAGGCAATTCTCGGTTCCGCTCCTGGTGATCGTCGGCGATGAGGACGATCTCTGTCTCGACGGCAGCGTCTTCCTCAAGCGCACGGTGCCGACGGCGGCCCTTCTGGTGGTGCCGCGTGCGGGCCACACCATCAACAGCGAGGAGCCGGCGGCGGTCAATGCCGCGCTCGCCGAGCTGTTCGCGGCAGCGGAGGCGGGCCGTTGGCTCGCGCACAAGCCGGCGTGACGAGATGAGCCAGGGCGGCGATATCGCAATCGAGATGGCGGGCGGAGTCGCCACGCTGCGGCTGCGCAATCCGGCCCGGCGCAACGCCGTTTCCACGGCGATGTGGCGCGCAATCCGTACCTTCGCCTCGGAGGTGAACGCAAGCGACGACGTGCGGGTGGTGGTCATTCGCGGCGACGGCGACAAGGCGTTCTCGGCCGGCGCCGACATCGCTGATTTCGAGGCCGCGCGCAGCAGCGTCGATGACGCGCGCGCTTACGACGATCTGGTCGAGGACACTTGCCGGTTGATCGAGGCCATCGCCCGGCCGACCATCGCCGTCATCATCGGACCTTGCATGGGCGCAGGCGCCTCGCTGGCTGCCAGCTGCGATCTGCGGATCGCCGCCGACAACGCCTTTTTCGCGGTGCCGGCCGCCCGACTCGGGCTGGGCTACGACCCGCGCGGAATCAAGCGCTTCCTGCGCGTGTTCGGCGCGAGCGCGACCTGCGAGCTGATCTTCACCGCCGAGCGGCTGCCGGCCCAGCGGGCCCATCAGCTCGGCACGGTGTCCGTCCTGGTGCCGATGGCGGACCTCGAGCGCGTTGCCGCGGAGTGGACCAGCCGGATCGCCGACAACGCGCCGCTCACGATCGCCGCCGCCAAGATGGCCGTTCAGGCGCATCTTTCGGGCGACGCGACGCGTCTTGCCGAGGCCGGACGGCTCTACGCCGCGGCCGATGCCAGTGCCGACTATGTCGAGGGCCGCCGTGCCTTCATTGAAAAACGTCCGCCGCGCTTTACCGGCAGCTGACCCGATCGTTCGAGACGGACCGCAAGAGGAGACCGAGATGGACCTTAAGCTCAACGGCAAGACCGCGCTGGTCACGGGTGGCAGCGAGGGCATCGGTAAAGGCATTGCCCGCGCGCTGGCGCAAGAGGGGGTCGATGTTGCGATCTGCGCGCGGCGCAAGGAGCCGCTCGAGCAGGCGGCCGCCGAGATCGCGAAGGAAACCAAGCGCAAGATCGTCCCCATTCCCGCCGATCTCAGCAAGGACGCAGACACCAAAAGGTTCATCGAACAGGGCCACAAGGCCCTCGGTCGCGTCGATATCATGGTCAACAATGCGGGCTCTTCGCCCGGCGGCGTGCTCGAGCATCTGTCCGAGGCCGACTGGGAGCAGTCGCTGCAGCTCAAATTCATGGGCTACGTGCGCTGCTTGCGCTATGTGCTTCCGATCATGGTCAAGCAGGGCGGCGGCCGCGTGGTCAATTTGATCGGCAATGACGGCGTCAAGCCCTCGTATTGGGAAATCGCGCCGGGGGCCGCCAATGCGGCGGGTCAAAACCTGACGATGTCGCTCGCCGGCCAATACGGCAAGCACAACATCAGCTTCTGCGCGGTCAACCCCGGACCGGTGCGGACCGAGCGCTGGGCCGGTCTGGTGGCGGCGATGGCGCGCGACATGAAACTGCCGCACGAAGAGGCCGATAAGCTTGCTCCGTCCTCGATTCCGCTGGGCCGCATTGCCGAGGTCGAAGAGGTCGCCAACCTCGTGGTCATGCTGGCCTCGCCATTGATGCACATGGTCAATGGAACTCAGATCGAAATCGACGGCGGGCAGGAGAAGTCCCTGATGGATCGGCTGCGCGATCGCAAATGAGAGCGACCCGGCGGACCCGGCACGCTATCGCCCGATGCTGCGTTTTGCGGCATCGGTGCGCGATTAAGTGACCTTGACAAGCTTTAGCGCCGGCTCATTATTTGCGTACAAACGAATTGGCGGGCCTTTCCTTCGATGCCGATCGCACGGCCGATGGACTTTTCGCAATGGCGGCGCACCCGCAGCGCAAGGCCGGCGCGCCCCCCGATCCATGCCTGGTCGGCCGATGACTTCGCTATCATTTGCAACCTCGTGACATGGAGCACTGCATGAGCACCGTATCCAAGCTGCTTGCGCTGGCGGCGGCGAGCGCCGCGGTCGTTTGTCTCGGCACGCCTGCCGTCGCCCAGAGCACGATCAAGATCGGCGAGCTCAACAGCTACAAGTCGCAACCGGCCTTCCTCGAGCCCTATAGGAAAGGCTGGGAACTCGCAGTCGAGGAAATCAACGCCAAAGGCGGCGTGCTCGGCAAGAAGCTCGAAGTGATCTCGCGTGACGACGGCGCGACCCCGGGCGACGCCGTCCGCGTCGCCAATGAGCTCGTCACGCGCGAGGGCGTGAATATCATCGCCGGCACGTTCCTGTCCCATATCGGGCTCGCGGTCACCGAGTTCGCCGGCAAGGAAAAGGTGTTCTTCCTCGCGGCCGAACCCTTGACCGACAAGATCACCTGGCAGAACGGAAACAAATATACGTTCCGGCTGCGCGCCTCGACCTACATGCAGGTAGCCATGCTGATGCCTGCCGCGCTTGCGGCGAAGAAGAAGCGCTGGGCTATAATCTACCCCAACTTCGAGTACGGCCAGTCGGCCGCCACCTGGTTCAAGGAGATGCTCAAGAAGGCCCAACCGGACGTCGAGTTCGTGACCGAACAGGCGCCGCCGCTCGGCAAGGTCGATGCAGGCGCCGTGGTCCAGGCGATCGACGACGCCAAGCCGGACGCCATCTTCAACGTCCTGTTCGGCCCCGACCTCGCCAAGCTGGTACGCGAGGGTACGACCCGCGGGACGTTCAAGAACCGCGTCGTCGTCAGCCTGCTCTCGGGCGAGCCGGAATATCTCGATCCGCTCAAGGACGAGGCGCCGGTCGGCTGGACCGTCACCGGCTATCCCTGGGAGGCGATCGACACGCCGGCGCACAAGGCGTTCGTCGCCGCCTATCAGAAGCGATGGAACGACTATCCGCGGCTGGGTTCGGTGGTCGGTTACGACACCATCAACTCGCTTGCCGCCGGCATCACCAAGGCGGGCTCGACCGACACCGACAAGCTGATCGCGGCGTTCCGCGGGCTCAAGGTCCAAGGCCCGTTCGGGCCGTTCGAATTCCGCGCGAGCGACCACCAGGCGACCGTCGGCGCCTATGTCGGTCAGATTGCCTTGAAGGATGGCAAGGGCACGATGTCGAACTTCAAATATGTCGACGGAGCGAGCGTGATGCCCCCAGACGAAGAGATCAAGAAGCTGCGCCCGGCGGC
>DASSJW010000704.1:0-8157 GCA_035690995.1 Xanthobacteraceae bacterium | reverse complement strand
GCGGCGCAATTGGCGGGCAGAATCCATGATCTACCGTTTTTTCTCCTCCATCGTGACCGTGTTGTTCGCGGTGGTGATCAGCGGCGAAACGGCGTCGGCGCATCCGCACGTGTGGGTGACGGTCAAGAGCGAGCTTGTCTATGCGCCGGACGGTTCGGTCAGTGGCGTGCGCCACGCCTGGACCTTCGACGACATGTTCTCGGTCTTCGCGCTGCAAGGTCTGGAGTCGAAGACGAAGGGCGAGTATACGCGCGAGGAACTGGCGCCTTTGGCCGAGGTCAACGTCACCTCGCTCAAGGAATACGACTTCTTCACCTACGCGAAGGCGAATGGAAAGAAGGTGGAGTTCAACGACCCGCAGGCCGGCTACTATCTCGACTACAACACCAAGGATACGGTGTTGACCCTGTACTTCACCCTGCCGCTTAAGGCGCCGGTGAAGGCAAAGGACCTCACCCTCGAAGTCTACGACCGGGAGTATTTCGTCGACTTCAGCTTTGCCGAGAAAGACCCGGTCAAGCTCGTCGGCGCCCCCGCGCAATGCAAGCTTTCGGTCGCGCGTCCACAGGAAATGAGTGCCGCGTTGTCGCAACAGCTCAGCCAGCTTGGCCCCGATCAGCGAGATCCCTCGCTGACCATCGGCGCCGAATTTGCGAACAAGATTTCGGTGAGATGTCCGTGAAACCCGTCGTCGCGGGACGACCGGTCGTTCATTTCGTTTTGTTGATTGCCGCGCTCGCCGGCCTCTTGCTGATGGCAGGCGCGCTCGATGCCGCATTCGCGCAGGCCGGGCCCTTCGGCGCACCGCGCGCGCAGGCGCCAGCGCCTCCGATGGGCGGCGTGCTCGGCTGGATCTTCGCCAAGCAGGCGGAGTTCTATCGGCAGTTTTCGAGCCTGATCCGTGCCGCGAAAGCCGATGGCAGCGTCGCCTGGGGCCTGTTCGGTCTGTCGTTCCTTTACGGCATCTTTCATGCGGCTGGACCCGGTCATGGCAAGGCGGTGATCTCCTCGTACATGGTCGCGAATGAAGAGACCTGGGTGCGCGGCGTCGTGCTGTCGTTCGCCTCCGCGCTGTTGCAGGCGCTGGTCGCGGTGGTGGTCGTGGGTATTGCCGCCGCGCTCCTGAACGCGACCGCGGCGACCATGAGCCGCGCGGTCAATCTCATCGAGATCCTGAGTTATTCGCTCATCATTCTCATCGGCGTCAGGTTGCTGTGGGTGAAGGGGCGCGTGTTCCTCACCACGTTACAGACGCTGCATCGTCCGGCCGCGGTCGGCGCCGCGGTAACACCGGCGCACCACCGGCACGACCATGCCCATGGCGACCACGATCATGCTCATGCCCACCATGGCCACGATCATGATCATCATCAGCACTGCGCCGGTCACGCGCACGATCACGATCACGATCACGACGACCATGCGTCGGCCTGGGGACATGCGCATGCGCCGGAGCCCGAGGAGCTTGCGGGCCCCGGGGGATGGAAGCGGGGGCTCTCCGCCATCGTCGCCGTAGGCCTGCGTCCTTGCTCTGGCGCTATCCTGGTGCTGGTGTTTGCGCTGGCGCAGGGCCTGTTCTGGACCGGCGTCGTTTCCACCTTCATCATGGGGCTCGGCACCGCCATCACCGTCGCCGCGATCGCCACCATCGCCGTCTTTGCCAAGGCCTGGGCCAAGCGCGTCGCCGATACGCAGTCCGGCTATGGCATGCTGGCGATGCGCGGCATCGAGGTCGGTGCGGCAGTGGTGATCATCGCCTTCGGCGTCCTCTTGCTCACCGGTTACATTGTCAGCGAGCGGATGGTCGGCATTTAGCGGGACGCGTGTTCACAATTTCACCATTACGCGATCGGGAAGGGTGCTCGAATGGCAGCCGAACGACTCTCCACCCGTTGTTGTGTTGTCGGTGGCGGACCCTGCGGGCTCATGCTCGGCTTCCTGCTCGCGCGCGCCGGCGTCGACGTTGTCGTGCTCGAGAAGCACGCTGACTTCCTGCGCGATTTTCGCGGCGATACCATCCATCCCTCGACCCTCGACGTTATGGGCGAGCTCGGCCTGCTCGACGACTTCCTGAAATTGCCGCACCACAAGGAGGCCACGCTCAGCGCATATTTCGGCGGCCATCAATATGCATTCGCGGATTTCAGGCAGTTGCCCACCCGTTGCAAATTCATCGCGCTGATGCCGCAGTGGGACTTCCTCAACTTTCTCGCCGATCGCGGCAAACGCTATCCGTCGTTCCACCTGCACATGCGCGCGGAGGCGGTCGACCTGATCGAAGCCAATGGCCGGGTGACCGGCGTGCGGGTCAACACGCCGGATGGCCCGCTGGAAGTGCGCGCGGATCTCGTCGTCGGCTGCGATGGGCGACATTCGACCGTGCGCGAACGCGCCGGCCTGCGGGTCGAGGACATTGGGGCGCCGATGGACGTGCTCTGGTTCCGGCTGCCCAAGAAGCCGCAGGACCCCGACGAATCCATGGGCCGGTTCCAGTCCGGGCGCATCGTCGTCTTGATCGATCGCGGCGAGTATTGGCAATGCGCTTTCTTGATCCCGAAAGGCTCGATCGAGGAAACAAAACGCGCCGGGCTGCCGGCTTTCCGTCAGACCGTCGCCCAGGTCATGCCCGTGTTCGCGGACCGGGTCGACGATCTCAAGGACTGGGATCAGATCAAGCTCTTGACTGTGGCGGTCGACCGGCTCGAGCGCTGGCATCGCCCGGGTCTGCTGTGCATCGGCGATGCCGCGCACGCGATGTCGCCCATCGGCGGCGTCGGCGTCAATCTGGCGGTGCAGGACGCAGTGGCGGCGGCGAATATCCTGTGGCAGCCGCTCAAGGCCGCAACTGTGACGGAGGACGACCTCGGCCGCGTGCAGAAGCGGCGCGAATTTCCCACCCGCGTCATCCAGCGGCTCCAGGTCTTCATTCAGAATAACGTGGTCGATCGTGCGCTCGGTCCGGACAAGGGCATCGACGCACCGCTCGCGCTGCGGCTGATGTCGCGCTTCGCGCCCCTGCGCCGCATCCCGGCGCGCATCGTCGGCCTGGGCGTGCGGCCGGAGCACGTGCACTCGCCCGAAAGCGCAGCCCCCGCGCCTCTTGGGTAGAAAGAGACGCTTCCACTATTCCGTGAAATCTTCCGGCTTGAGCTCGATCGGTGTGCCGTGCGGCGTGCGGTCGGCGGCGTGATGCCAGGCGTGGCGGTAGCGCGCGAGCATCTCCCCGTCGGCCAGTCCTTTAGCGGCGACGATGCGCTCGAGCGCGTTGAGCCAATGGCGGTAGTAGGTTTCGCCGGTGTCGGGATCGCCGGCGGCCTGCGCGCGCTTGATCTCCGCGCCGAGCGTCGCCGCCCATTCGGGCCAGGTGAACAGGCCGCGCTCGTGCAAGGTGAGCGTCATGGCGAAGGCCTGCGCCTCCCAAGGTTCGCGGAACACCGGCCCGTCCGCATCGCGCGGAATGCTGGGCACGGCCTCCGCCGCGCGGCGCGCGGCCGCGGCGTCGATCTCGGCGGCGTCATTGCGGCCGAGCGAGCGTGGCGAGGAATCCATCATGCCGGATCGAGATAGGGCTCGAACGCGTCGATCGACACCTTGAGCGTCGGGTCGGCCTCCGCGCCCCACAGCTCCGTGCCCTCGAACACCACGGTGTAGAGCCATTGCGGATTGTCGCCTTTGTCGATCGCCACCGTATCAGGGAATGCGTGACAGCCGTGCACGAGTTGCACCACGCCGAGCCGTCCGCGCGCGTAGCGCGGCAGCCTGGTATGCGTCGGCGGGTGGATGTTCTTGGTGCGAACCCGGTCGCCGGGCTTGAAACGCGCGGGCGCCTGCGCCTGGCGGTAGAACGAGCCGCGCGTCATGCCTTGCCGGACGACGTCGGTCGTAAGCTTGCGCTTGAGCGGCTTGGCCGGACGCAGCGCGTGGCCGGCGGCGAGTTCCTCGGCGTCGGCGTAGCCGCGCTCGACCAGGTTGCGCTCCATCGCCAGGGCCCAGCGCTGGTAATAGGACGCGGTGATATAGACCTGCGGCGGCAGCCGTTCCTGCGCGAAGCGCGACATGTCGATTTGCCAAGCGCCGGCATAGCCCATGGCGCGTTGCATCGCGAGCACGCGGCCTTCCCATGCGGCGTGGAACGGAGGTTCGTTGGGCTCGGGCTCGACTTTCCCGAAGCCGTCCATGCCGCCCATGTCGTGGATGCCGTCCATCAGGCAACCTCCTCGGGGCGCTTGGCGAGGCCAGTGCCGATCATCGAATCGCGCGTCACCAGCCGGGCCAGACGCTCCTCGCTCCAGCCATCGGTACCGGGCGGACGCATTGGCAGCACCAGGAAGCGGGTCTCCGCGGTCGAATCCCACACCCGGATCTCGGTGTCTTTCGGCAGGCTGACGCCGAAATCGGCCAAAACGCCACGGGGGTCCTTCACTGCCCGTGAGCGGTAAGGCGCGGATTTGTACCAGACCGGTGGCAGGCCAAGCACCTCCCATGGATAACACGAGCACAGCGTGCACACGATCATGTTATGGAGCGCCGGCGTGTTCTCGACCGCGACGAGATGGTCGCCGACCCGGCTTTCATGGCCAAGTGCGCTCACCGCCTTGGAGGCGTCCGCGAGCAGATCGCGCCTGAAGGCCGGATCGCTCCAGGCCTTGGCGACGACGCGTGCGCCGTTGTGGGGACCGACCTTGGTCTCGTACGCCTCGATGATGGCGTCGAGCGCGGCCGGATCGATGTAGCCCTTCTCGGTCAGCACCGTCTCCAGTGCGCGCACGCGCAGCTGCGTCTCGGACAGCTCCGAGCCGTGCTGGTGATCGTGGTCGTGATCGTGTTCGGCCATGGGGATACCTTCGGCACATGGGTCGTCATGGATGCAAGCGATGATCTAGTATCCTTCGGGCGGAGATTGAAGTCGAGGGCACGGACCCTGCGCGGCGGCGGCTTCATCGGCGGGCGATGACATCGGAATGCTGGGCGCACCATGACCACCGCGGCGGAACTGTTCGACCTCAAGGGCTGCGTCGCACTGGTCACCGGCGCATCGACCGGCCTCGGCGTGCGCTTCGCCGAGGTGCTGGCGCGCCAAGGTGCGGCAGTCGTGCTGGTCGCCCGTCGCGGGGAGAAGCTCGCCGCGGTCGCGGCGCGCATCGAACAGGGGGGTGGCCGTGCCCTCGCGATCGCGGCCGACGTGCTCGATCGCGGCGCGATGCTGCGCGCATTCGACGAGGCCGAAAAGGCGTTCGGCACCGTCACCATCCTGGTCAACAATGCCGGCGTGGCGCATGCCAACCGCGCCGTTGACCTGCCGCCGGACGAATGGCGCCGCATCCTCGGTACCAATCTCGACGCGGTGTTCTTCTGGGCGCAGGAAGCGGCGCGCCGCATGCTAGCGGCGAAAACGGGCGGGGCCATCGTCAACATCGCTTCCGTGCTCGGCTTCGGCGTCGCCAAAGGGACGGCGGCCTATGCGGTGGCGAAGGCTGGCGTCGTCCAGCTCACCAAGGCGCTCGCGCTCGAACTCGCCTTCAAGGGAATCCGGGTCAACGCCATCGCGCCGGGCTGGATCGTGACCGATCTCAACCGCGATTACCTGCTGAGCGAGCAGGGCGCGGCGATCAAGCGCGAGATTCCCGTGGGCCGCTTCGGCGAGGAACGCGATCTCGACGGCGCCCTGCTGCTGCTTGTCTCCGATGCCGGCCGCTTCATCGCGGGCACCACCCTCGTGGTCGACGGCGGCCAGATGGTGGCGCTCAGGGGGTAGCTCTCGTGGCCCGGAGACCTGCGGCGCGCGCCGTTGCGAAGATCCGGGGCCCGGAGGCGACACGACATGGATCGGGGTGCGCCAGAGGTTTCGCTGCGGTCGGCCTCTTGATGTGACAGGATATGCGCCATGGACTTCACGCTCTCGCCCGAGATCGAAGATATCCGGCGGCGCACGCGTCGCTTCGTCGACGAGCACGTGCTGCCGCTCGAAGCCGACATGGCAAACTACGACGAGCACGAGAACATCCGCCTCGACGTGCTTGCAAAGGTGCAGGCGCAGGCGAAAGCCGCGGGCTTGTGGGCGCCGCAGGCGCCCAAGGCGTTCGGCGGCATGGCGCTGCCGATCGTCGGCTGGGCGGCGATGTATGAGGAGGCGAACCGCTCGATCTTCGGGCCGCTCGCGTTCAATTGCGCCGCGCCGGACGACGGCAATATGAATCTGCTCGCGCTGGTGGGAACGCCGGCGCAGAAGGACAGATGGCTGAGGCCCATCGTCGACGGCAAAGTGCGTTCCTCCTTCGCCATGACCGAGCCCGCACCCGGCGGCGGCTCCGATCCTGCCATGATCCGCACCCGCGCGGAGAAAAAGGGCGACACCTGGGTGATCCACGGCCACAAGTGGTTCATCACCGGGGCGGGCGTCGCGCAGCATTTCATCCTGGTGGCGCGAACCTCGGACGATGCGCGTCGCGGGCTCACCGCTTTCCTCTATCACCGCGACCAGCCCGGCTGGCGCATTCTGCGTCGCATCCCGATCATGGGACCGGAGGAGCACGGCGGCCACTGCGAGTTGCTGTTCGAAGGACTGGAAGTGCCTGCCGAGAACGTGCTGATGCAGGTCGGCGATGGACTGCGCGTTACCCAGATCAGGCTTGGCCCGGCGCGCCTCACCCATTGCATGCGGTGGCTCGGGCTGGCCAAGCGCTGCATGGAGATCGCCCAGGGCTACGTGGCGGATCGCGAAGGCTTCGGCATCCGGTTGGCCGACCGTGAAAGCGTGCAGATCAAGCTCGGCGAGGTCGCGCACCAGATCCAGATCGGCCGGCTTCTGGTCATGCACGCCGCCTGGAAGCTCGATCAGGGCGACCGCGCGCGCAAGGAAGTCTCCATGGCCAAAGTGCACGTCGCCGACGCGCTGCATCAGGCGGCGGACGTGGCAATCCAGCTCAACGGCGCGCGCGGCTATTCCAAGGATACGATCCTGGAATGGATCTACCGCTACGCCCGTCAGGCGCGCCTCGTGGACGGCGCCTCCGAGGTGCACAACATGGTGCTGGCGCGCTTCATGCGGGATGAGGGCCGCGACTTCTGGAGCTGGGGCGGCGGTAACCGGGTATGAGGTGGCGATGCCGCTTGCTTGGGCAGGCCGATTGGGCGTGCATTCCCTTTGGGCGATTTTGGACCAATAAATAGTCAAACAGACGTTATCCAGACGAAATCATCTTAAATCGGCAGCATTCAGGTTCATCTTTGGGCTGCTTCAAGTAGTCGCGAAGTCGTGTTGCAACATAGCGGTAAAAGTTACTGGTGCTGGTCCTCGCATTCCTGTATCGGAGCGCGCCTTGAACCGGAGAACGTTCTCCGCGCGGTGGTTTGCACCGATGTCCCCGGCAGGAGCCGAGATCATCCATGAAAATCCGTGTTGGTTTCGAGATCACTTACGACTTCGTCGCACGCACGCCGATGATGCTGATGCTGAACGTGCATCCGTCACGCGCCGCCGACGTCATCAAGCCCGATCAGCTCCGCGTCTCACCCGCCGTGCCGTTCGCGCGCTATCTCGACGCATTCGGCAATGTCTGCACCCGTCTGGTCGCGCCTCCGGGCCAACTGGAGATTTTCACCGACGCCCTGGTTGCGGATTCAGGACTGCCGGATCCGGTGGATCTGGCGGCGCGCCAGCACGAAGTCGCCGAACTGCCGCACGACGCCCTCGTGTTCCTGCTGGCCAGCCGATATTGCGAGACCGAGCGCCTGATGGAGGCCGCATGGTCGCGCTTCGGCCAGACGCCGCTGGGCTGGGCGCGGGTGCAGGCGATCTGCGATTTCGTCCATTCCCATGTGCGCTTCGGCTATCAGCACGCGCGCGCCACCAAGACCGCGACCGACGTCATCATCGAGCGCCGCGGCGTCTGCCGCGACTTCGCCCATCTGGCGATCACACTGTGCCGCTGCATGAACATCCCGGCACGCTATTGCACCGGTTATCTGGGCGACATCGGCGTTCCGCCGGAGCCCGATCCGATGGATTTCAGCGCTTGG
Source organism: Xanthobacteraceae bacterium (assembly GCA_035690995.1). Classification (GTDB taxonomy): domain Bacteria; phylum Pseudomonadota; class Alphaproteobacteria; order Rhizobiales; family Xanthobacteraceae; genus VAZQ01. The sequence continues at coordinate 138 of DASSJW010000704.1, read as the reverse complement.
TTCGAGGTCTATCTCGGCGGCCGCTGGTACGCGTTCGATGCCCGCCACAACATTCCGCGCATCGGCCGCATCGTCATGGCGCGCGGCCGTGATGCCGCCGACGTGGCATTCAGCACCACCTTCGGGCCGAACGTGCTC
>DASSJW010000703.1:0-4118 GCA_035690995.1 Xanthobacteraceae bacterium | reverse complement strand
AAGGGCCCGCGCCACGTCGGTGCGATCAAGATCAGCCGCGGTGCGGCTTGCGGCGCGCCTGCCGCATAGTCCAGCACATAGCTCGCCGCATGCCCGGCGGCGATGATGGCGTGGGGGCGCGGGATCACCGACGACGTCATGAGAAACGCGAGGAACGCGGCATAGGCATCGGGGGTCCAGTCGACCTGCGGTCGCGCGCGATCGCCGAAACCGGGCCAGTCGACGCAGAAGGTCGAATATTGCGGAGCCAGACGCTCCGCCAGCGGGCGCATCTCGTGGCGTGTGGAGATCGAGCTCAATGCCGGCAACAGAAGCAGCGCCGGTCCCGAGCCGCGGGTGTCGACATCCACGTGGATGTCCGTGCCGCGCCAGTTCCAATCCAATGTTGATGTCGTCATGGCTGCAGGTCTGTCCGGATCCGGCGCAGGAATGATTCGGAGAACGCGCTTCGGTCGTCTCGCCCAAACCGGCTCGGTGGGCGACGGCGGCTACTTGCCCATGACGTTCTCGGCGGCGGTCATCAAGCTCATCTCCGGATTCTGTCCGCAATAAGCCGCAAGCCGCTCGGCTCTAACCTTCATCTTATCGAGATCGATGACGGCCGGATCCTCTTCGTCGGTGAGATAGCCATCGAGCCACATCGTCATGGCGCCGGCGGTATCCTTCGGCAGATCGATGAACTGTTTGCACTTGAGGGTAGAAAGATCGAGGACCTGGGCTTCGCACGGCGCCGCCGCCAGCAAGCCGGCCGTGACAGCGACGACGTGTGCGACTCGTTTGAGCATGCGCTCCCAACAAATGTGAGAACCGCGCCGGCGCGCGGCCGATCGATTTGAAGGACCTGCGATTACGGCCGCAAGCGCTTCCTCGACAGTGCTGATGCGCGCAGACAGCCGATCAACCCGCGGCCCAGTCCGGGCGGATCGGTCCGGACACGCCTTCGAAGGCGCCGTCGACCAGTTCGCAGACCAGGAGCCGCGCCGGATCGACCGGGCCCGGCATGGTGGCACGGCCCTTGGGAATGCGCTTGAACCCCGATTTGCCATAATAGGGCTCATCGCCCACCAGGACGACCAGCCGATGACCCTTGGTCTTCGCGCCCGCAAGGGCACGCGCGATCAAGGCGTGACCTATGCCCCGTTCGCGAAACGGCGGCTCGACGGTCAGCGGGCCGAGCAGCAGCGCCTTGCTCTCCCCGATGCGAATCGGCGAGAGCCGCACCGAGCCGACCAGCAGGGTGCCGATTCGCGCGGTGAAGGACAGGTCGAGCTGGTGCCCCATCCCCTCGCGCAGCCGGTAGGCTGATTTCGCATAGCGGCCGGGACCGAAGGTGCGCTCGTGCAGACGTTCGATCGGCACCGCGTCGTCGGCCGTTTCCGGCAGGATGGTAAGCGACGGTTCTGTCATCGGCGAATTTGCCCCACGCGCGCTTAGCATTTGACAAGCGGCAGGTCCATCGCCCGGCGGTACGGCAAGCCTTCGCCACCGCGGCGGAAGGGATGAAAGTGCCCATGCGCATTGTTAGATAGGCCGTGGCGACGCAAGCAAGGATGTGGCTATGGGCCTTCTGGTCGACGGCGTCTGGCGCGACGAGCAGCATGGCGAACGCGCGCCGACCGGGCGGTTCCTGCGGCCGGCCACGCGCTTCCGCAACTGGGTCACCGAGGACGGCAGTCCCGGACCGTCCGGCACCGGCGGCTTCGCCGCCGCGCGGGGGCGCTATCATCTCTACGTCGCGCTCGCCTGCCCCTGGGCGCATCGCACGGTGATCATGCGCCGGCTCAAAGGGCTCGAAGACGTCGTCTCGATGTCGGTGGTCGAGCCGCTCTACGGCCCGCACGGCTGGCGATTCGGAGATGGTCCCGGCGCCATCGCGGACAGCGTCAACGGCGCCAGCGACCTCGCCGAGATCTATCTGCGCGCCGACCCGCGCTACAGCGGCCGCGTGAGCGTGCCAGTGCTGTGGGACAGGGAGCGCGCCACCATCGTCAACAACGAATCGGCGGAGATCATCCGTATGTTGAACGGCGCCTTCGGCCGTTTCACCAATACGCGGACCGACTACTATCCGGCGCAACTGAGCGACGAGATCGATCGCGTCAACGCGTTCGTCTACGAGAACATCAACAACGGCGTCTATCGCGCCGGGTTCGCCACCGCGCAAGAGGCTTACGAGGAGGCGTTTCGCGCGCTGTTCGCCGCGCTCGACGACATCGAGCAACGGCTGGCGCGGCAGCGCTACCTTGTCGGGACCGAGATCACCGAGGCCGATTGGCGGCTGTTCACCACGCTGGTGCGCTTCGACGCCGTCTATTACAGCCACTTCAAATGCAATCTGCGCCGCATCGTCGACTATCCCAACCTCTCGAACTACCTGCGCGACCTCTACCAGCAGCCAGGCATCGCCGCGACCGTGAACATGGACCACATCAAGCGGCACTATTACGGCAGCCAGCGCAACGTGAACCCGACCGGCATCGTGCCGCTCGGACCGCAGCTCGATTTCCTGGCGCCGCACGACCGCGGCCGGTTCGGCGCGTAAAGTGAGGTTGGATCGGTCCAACCCTACGGATTGGGTTTGGCCGGTCCGGCGAGACGCTGCACCAGCCGGTAGAGGAATTCCCGGCCGTCATAGACCGCCTTCACGCCGACCCGCTCGTTGCGTCCATGCACCCCATTGTTGCCGGGATCACTGAACAGGCCGGATACGCCGTATGCCGGGATTCCCGCATTGCGCAGCCATCGACTGTCGGTATAGCCCGCCGACATGGCGGCGTTGAGCGGGACGCCGGGCCACATCTCCACGCTCAGCTGCGTGATCGTCTGCATGACCTCCGGATTGATGGCGGAGGGCGGGCTCAGCACGGCCGTGCCCTTGGGGATGATGGCGACCTTCTCGTCGCCGACGACGCGGGCGAGCGTGCGTCCGACCTCCTCGACCGATTCCTCCGGCATGACCCGGCAGTTCACGCTGGCACGCGCGGTCTGCGGCAACGCATTCTCCGCGTGACCGGCCTCGAGCATCGTGGCGACGCAGGTGGTGCGGATCTGGGCGTTATAGTCGGGGCGCGCCGTCAGCGGCGCGAGCGCGTCCGCATCGGTGCGGCCGGCGAGCAGCGCCTTGATCGCCTCCGCCATCGCGGCCGTCTCGGTCGCAGCCATGCGCTCGAAGAAAGCACGCGTCACCGCGTTGAGCCGGGGCGGAAAATCGAACTGCGCCAGACGGTGCAAGGCGTCGGCAAGGCGGTAGATCGGGTTGTCGCGCCGCGGGGAGGCGCTGTGGCCGCCGCGATCGGTGACCTCGAGCAGGTAGGTCTGGTAGACCTTCTCGGCGAGTTGCACCGCGAGCCGGAACGGTTTGCCGTTGCGCAATGCCCCGCCCCCGCCTTCATTGATCGCCAGCTCGGCATCGATCAGGTCGCGATGATGCTGCAGCAGCCAGCGCACGCCGTTGTGCGGCGAATCCGAAAGCTCTTCGTCGGTCGTCAGCGCAAGGATGATGTCGCGGTCCGGCCGGTAGCCGGCTTGGACATAGCCGATCATGTTGGCGACGAAGATCGCCGCCATCGCCTTGTCATCGATGACGCCGCGGCCGCGGAAATAGCCGTCGGCCTCCTGCAACGTGAAGGGATCGAAGTCCCAGTCCTCGCGCTTGGCCTCCACGACATCGAGATGGGCGAGAAGGAGAAGCGGACGCCGTGCGCCGCTGCCGCGCAGCCGCGCCACCAGGTTCCCCTTGCGCGGGCCCGAGGACAGAACCTGGATGTCCGCGGCGGGAATGCCGCCGTCGCGCAGGCGCACCGCCATGGCTTGCGCCGCGCGCAGCGTGTCGCCGCTGGACTCGGTGGTGTTGATCCCGATCAGCTCACGATAGATATCGAGGAATGTGCGCTGCTCTGCCGTCGGCGGGTCGGCCGCACGCGCGGGCGAGAACCCCGCGACCAGGGCGCCGAGCACGATGATCGCAAGCACGCCCCGGCGCAAATGAGATGGCATCGCTCGACGCTCCTGGCGCGGGCGGATCACGCGGGGCCCGCTTGCGGCTCGTTGCGGAGGAAGGCCGCGATCCTCGCATCCTGTTGCAGCCCGGCCAAATCCGTTTCCGTGGGCAATTGCGG
>DASSJW010000702.1:0-2132 GCA_035690995.1 Xanthobacteraceae bacterium | reverse complement strand
GTGCCCACCTCCCTGAACGTCGGATCGCTCGCGGACCTCGTCGCGCTGGCACGCGCGCAACCGGGGAAGCTGAACTGGGCGGGAGTGACCGGTGCGCTTGATTTTCTGTTCGCCGGATTCCTCCAGCACGCCGGTTTGAGCATGACGAAAGTGCCCTATCGCAACCCGGTGGAGGCGGCCAACGACCTCGCCGAGGGACGGGTGCAGGCCTACCTATCGGCACTCGCGATCGTACGACCGCAAATCGAGGCGGGCAAAATCAAGCCGCTAGCAGTCACCAACAAGGTGCGTGCGCCCACCGCGCCCGACGTTCCGACGGTCAAGGAAGCGGGGTATCCCGACCTCACCCTCGACGGCCTCGTCGGTTTCTTCGGCCCGCCGGAAATGTCCAATGCGCTGCGTGAGCGCATCGCTTCGGACATCGGCGCCGTCGTTGCGGCCGACCCGACGATCGGGCAACGCCTGAGCGCGACCGGGCAGATACCCAACGTCGGTGGCCCGACGGAATTCGCCGCGGCGAGCGAGGAGCAACGCGCCCAGATCGCGGCGATTGCCAAGGAGCTCGGCATCAAGCCCACGCAGTGATGCCGCCGGCGCAACGTCGAGCCGCCGGCCGGATCATTGCCGGCCACACCCGCGTTTGCTAGCTCAGCGGCCTAGGCCGACCTGCGCCCGCGCGAGCGTCCCCGACGCTGCGCCGCGTCACGTCGGCGGCTCGCGCGCGTTCAAGGAGATCAAGATGAATATCGAGGGCAAGGTCATTGTCATCACCGGTGCCGCGCGCGGCATCGGGCAGGAATACGCGCGCTATCTCGGCGGCCTTGGCGCCCGGATCGTGGCTGCTGACATCAAGGACTGCTCGCATACGCTCGATCTTGTCAAAACCGAACGGGGCACCGCCGTCGGCGCCAAGCTCGACGTGGCAAGCGCAGCATCCGCCATGACGATGGCGCAGGCCGCGCTCGACGCGTTCGGACGCATCGACGCGCTGGTCAACAATGCCGCGCTCTATGGCGGCCTCAAAGGCGGCCGCTTCGACACGATCAGCGAATCCGACTGGGACGCGGCGATGGCGGTGAACGTCAAAGGCATCTGGAACTGCTGTAAGGCCGTGGTCCCGGCCATTCGCCGCGCCGGCGGCGGCAGCATCGTCAATATCGCCTCGCTCGCCGCCACCTATGGGATGCCGTATGGCCTGCATTACACGACCTCGAAGGCGGCCGTGATCGGCCTCACGCGCGGCCTCGCACGCGAGCTTGGCCGCGACAACATCCGGGTGAACGCGGTGGCGCCGAGCGCAGTCTTGACCGAAGGCACGCGCGAATTCTTCGCGGAGAAAACCGACAAGGCCCTCGATACCATCAAGATGAATCAGGCGATCGCCAGAAATCTGGAATCGTCTGACCTCGTGGGCACCGTGCACTGGCTGGTGTCGGACGCCAGCCGCCTGGTCACGGGCCAGACCATCGCCGTCGACGGCGGAACGGTCATGCATTGACAGGTTGCGCACCTCACGCGTTCCCCGCATCGCGTGCGACCTATTGATCATCCGGTACTCGGCGGATTTGATGGCTGCGCAGCGCCGGCATGAGCGCGTCGCAGGGAGGATACCGATGGACTTGGGACTGAAGGGGAAGCGCGCGCTCGTCACCGGGGCCAGCAAGGGGATCGGTCTCGCGGTGGCGCACGCGCTCGCGGCCGAAGGCTGCCGCCTCGATATTGCCGGGCGGGGTGTTGCCGCGCTCGAGCAGGCGCGCGACGCGCTGCGCCAAGCCGCACCTGACAGCGACGTCCGCATTCACGCCGTCGACCTCTCAAAGGTCGACGATCAGGAGCGTCTCGCCGCCGCGTGCGCCGAGGTGGACATTCTCGTGAACAATGCCGGCTCGAATCCCGCCGGAGACCTGGGCGATACCAGCGATGAAATCTGGCGCCGCGCGTGGGACCTCAAGGTGTTCGGCTATATCAATCTCTGCCGGTCGATGTGCCATGTGATGAAGCAGCGGCGCGCCGGCGTGATCGCGAACATCATCGTCTACGCCGGAGAGCGGCTGTTCTCCCGCTACATCATCGGCGCGACCGGAAATGCGGCGCTGATGGCGTTCAGCCGTTCGATCGGCAGTCAGTCGCCC
>DASSJW010000701.1:0-10973 GCA_035690995.1 Xanthobacteraceae bacterium | reverse complement strand
CGCGGCGGCCTTCTCGCGGTCGACCACGAGCTCGACCTGCGGCGCCGGCGCCAGCCCCTCGACGTAGACGTCTTGCAGGATGGGACTCTTTTTCGCAGCGATGAGAAGCTGGTCCTTAGCGGCCATGAGCTCGGCATAGCCCTTCTGCGCGCGGTCCTGCAGGCGGAAGCTGAAGCCGCTCGAATTCCCTAGGTTGTCGATCGGCGGCGGCTGCAGCGCCGAGATCTTCGCGTCGCGCACGCTGGTCGCCAGGCTCTTGTTGATGTCGGCCACGATGGCCTCGGCCGAATCGTTGGACCCCCGCTCGGACCAGTCCTTCAACGTGACGAAGGCCTGGGCCGTGTTCTGGCCCTGGCCGAGAAAGCTGAAGCCGGTCAAGAAGGTGACGTTGTCGACGCCCTTGCGCTGCGCGAGGAACTCTTCGACGCGCTGGACCGCGTCCAGAGTGCGGTTGAATGACGCCTCCGGCGGCGTTTGCACGTCGGCCGTGATGAAGCCCTGGTCGTCGACCGGAAGGAAGCCGGCGGGCAGACGCATGAACGCCCAGCCCAGCGCGATCACGATCGCGACGTAGATGAGCATCAGCCGTCCGGTGCGCAGCAGCGTCCAGCGGACGACCCCGCTGTATCCTGCCTTGGTCTTGTCCATTCCCCGATTGAACAGGCCGAACAGCCCCCTGCGGGCGTGGTGATGGCCGGCAGGTACCGGTTTGAGCAAAGTCGCGCACAACGCCGGCGTGAGCGACAACGCGAGGAACGCGGAGAAGGAGATGGCCGACACCATGGTGACGGAGAACTGCCGATAGATCACGCCGACCGAGCCCGGAAAAAACGCCATCGGGATGAACACGGCCACCAGCACCAGCGTGATGCCGATGATGGCGCCGGTGATCTGCTGCATCGCCTTGCGCGTGGCCTCGCGTGGCGGCAGCCCCTCCTCGGACATGATGCGTTCGACATTCTCCACCACCACGATCGCGTCGTCGACGAGAATGCCGATGGCAAGCACCATCGCGAACAGGGTCAGCATGTTGATGGAAAGTCCCATCAGCAGCAGCGTGGCACAGGTGCCGAGCAGCGCGACCGGCACGACGACGGTCGGGATGAGGGTGTAACGGATGTTCTGCAGAAACAGCAGCATCACCAGGAACACGAGGATCACCGCCTCGATCAAAGTGACGATCACTTTCTTGATCGAAGCCTCGACCACCGGGGTGATGTCGTAGGGGATCTCGTACTTGATGTTGGAAGGGAAGAATTTCGACAGCTCTTCCATCTTGGCCTGGACGGCATTGGCGGTTGCCAGCGCATTGCCAGTCGGCGCCAGCAGCACCGACAAGCCGGCGCTCGGCCGGCCGTTGAGCCGCGTGGTGAACTGATAGCCCATGCCGCCGACCTCGATGCGGGCGACGTCGCGCAGGCGCACCGTCGAACCGTCGGGATTGGCGCGCAATACGATGGCGCCGAATTCCTCGGGCGTCGTGAGCTGGCCTTTGACCAGAACCAGGGCGGAGATCGGCTGGCTCTTGCGACTGGGTTCGGCGCCCAGGCTCCCCGAGGCCACCTGCGCGTTCTGCGCTTCGATCGCCTTGGTCACGTCGTCGGACGTGAGCTGGTAGCCGACGAGCTTATCGGCGTCGATCCAGACCCGCAGCGACCGCTCGGTCGAGAATAGCGTGGCGCGCCCGACGCCCGGGATGCGGCGGATCTCGCCCAGCACGTTGCGGATCATGAAATCGCCGAGGCCGATCTCGTCGAGCTTTCCGTCGGTCGAGCTCAGGGTGATGATCTGCAGGACCGCGCTCGATGCCTCCTCGATCAGGATGCCCTGCTGGATGACGGCGCGGGGAAGCCGCGCTTCGACGCGCTTGATCCGGTTCTGGACTTCGACCGAGGCCATGCTCGAATCGGTGCCGGGAACGAAATTGGCGGTGATCTCGACTTGGCCGAGCGAGTCGCTCGTCGATTCGAAGCTCAGGATCCCGCTGGCGCCATTGAGCTCTTCTTCGATCAGCCGCGTGACGCTGTTGTACAGGTTCTCCGGCGAGGCGCCGGGATAGCTGGTGCTGACGGAGATCGACGGCGGCGCGATGATCGGGTACTGGGCGATCGCGAGGAACGGGAGGGCCAGCATCCCGCCGAGGCAGATGAACAGCGCGATCACCGCCGCGAAGATCGGGCGGTCAATGAAGAAGCTGGCCATGAGCGCCGTTCGTCAGCGTGCGTTCATATAGCGAATGTGCGACGCGTCCGATTCCCGGGTTGCCGGCGGAGGGGACGAGCCGTCGGCGGATTGCGGCTGCCAGGGGACAGGGTCAACGATGTCGCCCGGCTCGAACTTCTGGAATCCTTCGACCACGACGCGATCGCCGGGGTCGAGTCCGTCGAGCACCAGCCACTGCTCGTCGACCACGCGGCCGGCGCGCATCGGCTTGACGACGGCGCGGTTGTCCGGGCGCACGACATAGACCTCGCTGCCGCCGCTGTCGTTGCGCTGCACCGCCTGCTGCGGAACCGCGAGCGCGTCGCCGTCGGTGCCCTGCTGGATCTGCACGCGCACATACATGCCCGGCAGCAGCTCGCCCTTCGGGTTGGGAAACTCGCCGCGCAAGGTCACCTGGCCCGTGCCGGGATCGACGCTCGCGTCCGAGAACAGCAGTTTGCCGGGCAGCGGATAAAGCGTTCCGTCATCGAGCACGAGCCGCACCTTGGCCGCGTCGGGCTCGACCTGTTCGAGCGCGCCGCTCTCCAGATCGCGCCGCAACTGCTGCAACTCGCCGGCCGATTGGGTGAAGTCGGCATAGACGGGATCGAGCTGCTGGACCGTGGCGAGATGGGTCGCCTCGCCTTGGCCGACCAACGCGCCTTCCGTGACCAGGGCGCGACCGATCCTGCCGTTGATCGGGGAACGTACGCTCGAATAGTCCAGATCGAGCTTCACGCGCGCAACGTCCGCCTTGCGCGCGGCGACGTCGGCTTGCGCCTGGCGAAAGGTCGCGACCGCGATCTCGTACTGCGCCTGTGAGGCCGCCTGTCCCGAAATCAGTTTCTCGACCCGCTTGGCTTGCTGTTCGGCCTGGTCGTGCACCGCCTGCGCCTTCGCGAGCGCGGCCTCGGCCGCGGCAAGCTCGACCTCGAACTTGACCGGGTCGATGCGGTAGAGAACGTCGCCGGCCTTGACGTCGGCGCCCTGCTGGAACGTCCGCTCCAGGACGATTCCTGCGACACGAGCGCGCACTTCCGCGACCCGCGTCGGCGCGATGCGGCCCGGCAGCTCGCGGATATAGGGCCGCGGCGACGGCTGCAAGGTGACGACACCGACCTGCGGCGGAGCCACGGCGACAGGCTGTTCCGCCTGCGGCTCGTCGCATGCGGACACGGCAAATGTAATGCAAGCCAGAGCTGCCCAAGTCGAAACGGCACGCGCGTCGATGTTCATCCGGTTCCTCTCTTCTTTGCGCCAGCCGCGCAATAGAACGCCCCCCGAAGGGAAACGGATCGCCCTTCGACTAAAACAGGTGCATGCGTTAAATATGGCTGAACTTGTGCGACGCAATAAATTGGCTCTGTCACATTGTCGCGGGCACCCCCATAAGCACGCGAATCAAAATTGTCGCAACGGCTGCCGCTATTTCATGCAGCGCGGCGGCGGCGGCGACTATTCGTCGCTGGCTGGTATTATTTTCCGCAGCCGATTGGCGGCATTCGAAAGTTCCGTAATGGCGGCGTGGCGCGCCTTCTCCTTGAAGCGTCCGATCAGCCCCGACACGGCAAGCGCGCCGCGGAACTTTCCGGCAAGGTCGAACACCGGAACCGCGACGGCGGCCACCTGCGGATCGCGCTCACCGAGAGAGATGTCGTACCCGCGTTCGCGCACGGCTTTGGCCTTGGCACCCTTGCCGTCGGAAAAGGCGACCAGCACGTGGGCGCTGGCCCCGGCCGTCAGCGGCAGTTCGGAACCTTCATCGAGGTGGTGCCGCGCCGCGTGCGGCGAATTGTGCCGAAACAGACACACGCGAGACTGGTCCTCACGAACATAGAACGAGGCCGTCTCTCCGGTCGCCTCCACCAACCGGCGCAACTCCGGCCTGATGGCCTCGCCGAGATCAAACCCCGCGCGATAGATCGATCCCAATCGCCACACCGCCGGACCGAGCCGAAAGACGCCGCTCTCCGCGCGGATGAGGTAGCCCAACCGCTCCAACGAGCCGGCCAGGCGCAGGATCGTGCTTTTATAGAAACCGGTGGCGGCCGCGATGTCGCCGAGCGTCATCTCCGCCCGGTCGGCGTGGAATGCGTCCAGGACGGCAAGCGCGCGTTCGACGGCCTCGACCTTGTCCGTGCTCATGCGATCGCTCCGGCGTGACGCGGCATTCGCGATAATAATAGAACGTGATTGCGTTGTACAGAACGTTTTGCTACACAGAATATCATTCTTTTAAATAGAATGACGAGGAGAGGAGCGCAGGGCATGGCCGGACTTCTCGCCGGTACGCGGGTTCTCGACCTGACCAACGTGCTCGCGGGTCCGTTCTGCTGCTATCAGCTGGCGCTGCTCGGCGCCGAGGTGATCAAGGTCGAAGTGCCCGGCTCCGGCGACCTGGCCCGCCAGCTCGGCGCCGATCCTGAACTCAATCGCCGCGGCATGGGCGCGTCCTTTCTGGCGCAGAACGCGGGAAAACGTTCGATCACGCTGAATCTGAAATCGCCGAAGGGCCGCGACACCTTCAGCCGGCTGGTGGCGACCTCCGATGTGGTGGTGGAAAATTTCCGTCCCGGCGTGATGACGCGGCTCGGGCTCGACTACGCCGCGCTGAAGACGGTGAAACGCGACATCATCTACTGCGCCATCTCGGGCTTCGGCCAGGACGGCCCGCTGAAGTTCAATCCCGCCTATGACCAGATCATCCAGGGCCTTTGCGGGGTGATGAGCGTGACCGGCGACGCACACTCGGCGCCGTTGCGGGTGGGGTATCCGGTCGCCGACACGATGGGCGGCATCTCGGCCGCTTTCGCCATTGCCGCCGCACTGTTTCGACGCGAGCGGAGCGGGGAGGGTGAATTCATCGACGTGTCCATGCTGGAAGCCTCGCTGGTCGCCATGGGCTGGGCGGTCTCGAATTGGCTGATCGCCGGCGTGAAGCCGCAGCCGATGGGGAACGAAAACATGACGGCTTCTCCCTCGGGCACGTTTCGGACCGGCGAGGGTCTGCTGAACATTGCGGCCAACAAGCAGGAGCAGTTCGAGACGCTGTGTCGGCTGATCGATCGCGAAGGGCTGGTCGCCGATCCGCGCTTCGCCGGCCGCGAAGATCGCAAGCGACGGCGCTTCGAATTGAACGCCGAGATCGAACGGGCGCTGGCGGCAAAATCGGCGCGAGAATGGTCGACGCTCCTCAACAAGCACGGCGTCCCGGCCGGCGAGGTCCTTGACGTGCCTTCGGTGCTCGAACATCCGCAAATCGTCGAACGCGGTCTGCTCAAGACGTTCGCATCGGTGCCCGGCGTCGGCCGTCCGGTCCGTGTCGTGCGCTCGGGCTTCCGTCTTGCGAGCGGCGATCCGGAGCCGGCGTCGCCGCCGCCGGTGCTCGGCGCCGATACCCAAGATCTCCTTGCCGAACTCGGATTCTCCAAGCGCGACGTGGACGAGCTCGCGCGGGAAGGCGCCATATGAGCGACGTGCCTACGCGCCGCGCGACCCAGAGCCCGGAAGATTGGTGGTCGACGTCGATCATCGACATGCAGCCGGGCGCGATCCGCTATCGCGGCTACGCGATCGAGGAGCTGATCGGGCGCGTCGGCTTTGCCGAGATGGTCTATCTCATGACGCGCGGCGAGCTCCCGCATCCCGAAGCCGCCAAGCTGCTCGAAGCCGCCCTGGTGGCGGCGGTGGATCACGGCCCGCAAGCGCCATCGATCGCCGCGGCGCGCATGGCGATCACCTGCGGCGTCGGCATCAACAACGCCATGGCCTCGGCGATCAATATGCTCGGCGACGTGCATGGCGGCGCCGGCGAACAGGCCGTCGCACTCTATAATGCGGTCGCCGCGCGGCTGGGCGATGGTGCGGTCAGCGATGCGCAGATGGCGCAGGCCGTTGGCGCCGAGATGAGATCGCTGGCGGCGGCGGGCGTTTCACATGTTCCGGGCTTCGGCCATCGCTTCCACCCGCGCGATCCGCGCGCACCCCGCCTGCTCGAGCTCGTCGACGCCGCTGCCCGCACCGGCGCGGTGAGCGGACGCTTCGCCGCCATCGCCCGCGCGCTGGAAGCGCAGCTGGCGGCGGAGAAGGGGCGGCCCATCCCCATGAATATCGACGGCGCCACTGGTGTCATTTTCGCGGAGCTCGGCTTTCCGCCCGCGCTCTGTCGTGGGCTGTTTGTCCTGTCCCGTTCGGTGGGCGCCCTGGCCCATGCCTTCGAAGAAATGCAATCCGGCCAACGCAACAAAGGCCCCATCCCGCGCCATCTCATTTGGACCTATACTGGTCCGCCGCCGCGAGAGCTGCCGTAAAGCCGAGCAAGGCCCGCCGCAGAGCGCCGATGAAATATTGTCCTGGAAAGGAAACGCCATGCTGACCCGACGTCATCTCCTGTGCGCCGCCGCGACCGCGCCGGCTGCCGCGTTGCCGCTGTCGCTCCTGACCGTCAACTCTGTGCAGGCCCAGGCGATCGAGCTGCTCAAGATCTTCGTGCCGGCCGCGCCCGGCGGCGGTTGGGATCAGACCGCGCGCACCATCGAGCAGGTGCTGCGCGCGACCGGCGCGGTGAGGGGGGTGCAGATCACCAATGTCGGCGGCGCGGGCGGCGCGGTCGGGCTTCCCCAGTTCCTGAATCAATGGAAAGGGCAGGGCAGCGCATTGATGGTCGGCGGCATGGTGATGGTGGGCGCAATCATCGCCAACAAGAGCCCGGTCCGGCTGGCGCAGGCGACGCCGATCGCCCGCCTCACCGGCGAATTTCTGGCGCTCGTCGTTCCGGCGCAGTCGCCGTTCAAGAGTGCGAAGGATTTTGCCGCCGCGCTCAAAGCCGACCCCGCCAAGGTTCCCGTCGCCGGGGGCTCCGCCGGCGGCTCCGATCACATCCTTCTCGGCATGATCGCCAAGGCGGTCGGCGTCCAGCCGACCAAGGTCAGCTACGTCGCCTTCGCCGGCGGCGGTCCGGCGACCGCGGCGCTGCTCGGCAACCAGGTGGCGGCCGGCATCTCGGGCTACGGGGAATTCGCCGAGCAGGTGAAGGCCGGCAAGCTGCGGATCATCGCCGTCTCGTCCGACAAGCGTCAGGAAGGGATCGCGGCCCCGACGCTGAAAGAGGAAGGCATCGACGTTGAGCTGTTCAACTGGCGAGGCGTATTCGCTCCTCCCGGCGTGAATGATGCGCAGCGCAAGGCGATGATTGCTCTGATGGAGAAGATGACGGCAACGCCGCAATGGGCCGAAGCCTGCAAGATGCGGGACTGGACCCCGATCGCCCTGTTCGGCGACGAGTACAAGGCCTTTCTGGAAGCGGAGACCGCGAGGATCGAAAGCATCCTCAAAGAACTCGGGCTGGCGTGACATGGCGGGCGGGGGCACGCCGCAACATCGGTTCGCGCGGCTGCGGCCCGCTCTCGGCGAAACGATCATCGGCGCCGGCGTGCTGGTGCTCGCGATCGTCATGGTCTGGCAGACGCTGTCGATCCCGGTTTCGCCGATCTACGCCCAGGTCGGGCCCACCATCGTGCCGATCATCACCGCGTGCGCGCTCGGCATGCTCGGCGTGCTTCTGCTGGTTGATGCCTTGCAAGGCGGCTGGCAGTCCGACGATGAGAAAGAGATCACGCCGGATCGCGCGGCGCTCCTTTGGATCGTCGCCGGGCTCGTCCTCAATGTGCTCCTGATCACCTCTGCCGGGTTCACCATCGCGTCGGTGATCCTGTTCGTCTGCGTGGCGCGCGGCTTCGGCTCGAAGGCCATCATCCGCGATGCCTTGATCGGCGCGGCTTTCGCACTCGTTGCCTATATCGGCTTCGCCAAGACGCTCGGCATCAATATCGGCTCCGGGCTGGTCGAGAATGCGATCGAGCGGGTGATAGGCTCCGAGGGCGGCTGACATGGATGCGTTCTCGCAGCTTCTCAACGGCTTCGCGGTCGCGCTCACCCCGATCAATCTGCTGTGGTGCCTGGTCGGCACCACGCTCGGCACCGCGATCGGCGTCCTTCCCGGACTGGGCCCCGCGCTCACCATCGCGCTGCTCTTGCCGATCACCTTCAAGGTCGAGCCGACCGCGGCCTTCATTCTCTTCGCCGGCATCTATTACGGCGCGATGTATGGCGGCTCGACCACCTCGATCCTGCTCAACACGCCGGGTGAAAGCGCCACTATCGTCACCGCGCTCGAGGGCAACAAGATGGCCCGCAACGGCCGCGCCGGCGCGGCGCTGGCGACCGCCGCCATCGGATCGTTCGTTGCCGGGACGATCGGCACCCTCGGCATCACGTTCCTCGCTCCCGTCGTGGTGGATTGGGCGCTCAAATTCGGGCCCGCGGATTATTTCTCCCTGATGGTGCTCGCGTTCGTGACGGTGTCGGCGGTCCTCGGCTCCTCCGCGGTCCGTGGGCTGGCGGCGCTGTTCTTCGGCATCTGGCTCGGGCTGATCGGGGTCGACCTGCAGACCGGCCAGGCGCGTTTCACCTTCGGCCTGCCGGAACTGCTCGACGGCATCAATGTCATCGTCGTCGCGGTCGGGCTGTTCGCGGTCGGCGAGACATTATATGTGGGCTCGCGCTACCGCCTGGGCAAAGACGAGATCATTCCGCTCTCGGGCTCGCTGTGGATGACCGCGGCGGAATGGAAGCGTTCGTGGAAACCATGGCTGCGCGGCACCGCCATCGGCTTTCCGATCGGCGCCATGCCGGCGGGCGGCGCCGAGATCCCGACCTTCCTCAGCTACTACATCGAGCAGAAGCTGACCTCCAAGCCGCAGGAGTTCGGCAAGGGGGCGATCGAAGGCGTCGCCGGTCCGGAAGCCGCCAATAATGCCTCGGCCGCCGGCGTGCTGGTGCCGATGCTTACGCTGGGCCTGCCGACCTCGGCGACCGCGGCCATCATGCTTTCGGCATTCCAGAGCTACGGCATCAATCCGGGGCCGCTGCTGCTGGAATCGCAGCCGCAACTGGTCTGGGGCCTGATCGCCTCGTTGTTCATCGGCAACGTCATGCTGCTGGTGCTCAACCTGCCGCTCATCGCGGTCTGGGTGAAGCTGCTGCAGATCCCGGCGCCGATCCTCTACGCCGGCATTCTGGTGTTCGCGACCATCGGCACCTACGGCATCACCCAATCCCCGGTCGACCTGATCCTGCTCTATCTCGTGGGCGGCATCGGCTACCTCATGCGCCGCTACGACTTTCCCGCCGCTCCTGTCATCATCGGAATGATCCTGGGTCCGCTCGCCGAGCAGAACTTCCGCCAGGCCATGACGATCTCGGCCGGCGATTGGACCGTGTTCTTCACGCGGCCGCTGTCGGCGACCATCCTGGCGCTGGCGGCGCTCGCCTTGTTCGGGCCCAAGCTCTATCAGCTCGCCATGCGGCCGAAGCCCGATCATGTGCCGGGGGATGCGTGACTCCGATTTCCGGATCGCTTCAGCACGATCGTCAGGCGGCACGGGCGAGCGCATGTCGCGGTCCGGCCGCGGCCTGATCACCTGCCGCCGGATCACGTGCCGCAGCCGGCTTCCCGCTCAGGTCGAGTTCGAGAATTCCCGGGACCATGATCACGGCCTGCGGTCGGTTGCCGGTCTCGAACATCGCGAATTTCAGCGCTTCCACGCGATCGACGAACAGGCCGCCGCGGAGGCCGCTTTGGTCCTGGACCACCCAGTGGCCGCGGCTGTTGCGGCCGACCTTGAACAGCATCGATCGCTTTCCCGTAGCAGGAGGCTCATCTTTGGTCATCGCATTCTTCCTTCGATCATCCTGTTGCGCTGGCGTGCGATCGGTTGATTGTCGTTGCAGACATGCCCTGTGAGGTCGTGGGGTCACGCGAAGTTGTCGCAGCACACGGGGTCGCCACCTGGGGAGCCGACCCGAGGCTTCGCGGCCGCATCGACGGCACCGACCGCGGCGTCGCGCCGCGCCTGCAGGAACGCAATCAGCATTGCCAGCGGAAGGGCCTCGTGACGGCCGTCCGCAACGTCGTCTAAGTCCGGTGGCAGTTGCGGCTCCCGGGACAGGGAACAGTGCCATTCACCGTCCTCGTAAACGATCCGGCGAAACCTCCATTGCGGGAGCTCGAGCTGCACCAATGCAAGTGCGGCGTCGGTCCAAGCGCCGGATTCGATCAACTGACGGATATGCAGCGTCGCGGCTTCTCCGCGCGCGGAAAGAGGTCCGCACGTTTCTGCAATCACGGCAGACATCAGTTCCGGTGTTGGCGTTCGCGCGCGCCCAAGGCGCGCCTCCGGCCTGTCAACGCAGTGTTGAAATTTCGGATCGAACAGCATGACACGCCTCGCATGGTCTCGCCCGCTCCCACAAGATGAGCAGGACGCCATAAAGAAGCGAGACGGAAGAAAAGCGGGCGGCATAGGGATGTCATAAAGGCAGCCAGGGATTGATATAGCGCCGCGGGAGCCGGCTCATTTTTTCGGCGAGCCGTGTGCGAGGCAAAAGTCCGCCGGCGCGTGTCACGCGACCCTGGCGACCGCCGCGTCTATATGAGATTCCTATAACGTTGATCTTGCGCCCCCCTCGAAAACATATGCCGCAAATGGCATGTCATCGCGGCAATACCGCAACAGACAAAGCGGGCTGAGCGGTGAGAATCGGGGCACGGCGCCTTCGCATTCTTGACTTGCCGCAACGTGTTGTCCCACACGCGCGTATTTTTTTCGGCAGCACGCGCCACGCGTCGCCGGTCGCCAGGAGCATCAAATGCTGGACCTCATCATGCTGGCCATCGGGCTCGGCTTCTTCGCGCTGTCGGTCGGCTACTC
>DASSJW010000700.1:0-11271 GCA_035690995.1 Xanthobacteraceae bacterium | reverse complement strand
TCATGATCGGCCGCGACATCAGCTACACCGCGACATTTGGCTTGGCGATCGCCGTCGCGGTCCTGCTAAAACAGCGCATGCAGCCGGAAGGCCCGCGGACGCAGACAACCGGGCCAAACTAGGGAGAGATCCATGACACGCAAAGCATTTGCGATCTCCGCGCTCGCAGTGAGTGCGGCGCTAATCGCCGGCGCCGCGCTTGCCCAGCAGGGGCTCAACATCGCCATTGCGACCGGCGGCACCGGCGGCGTCTACTATCCGCTCGGCGGCGGCATGGCGAATGTGCTGTCAAAGCACGTGCCCGGCATGCAGGCGAGCGCGCGCGTTACCGGCGGCTCGGTGGACAATCTCAAATTGATCGGCTCGCAGCAGAGCGAGGTCGCGCTGGTGATGGTCGATGCCGCGCTCGATGCGCTCAAGGGCGAGGACAAGTTCAAGGGCAGCCCGGTCGACGTGCGCACCCTGATGGTGCTCTATCCCAATCGGATGCACGTGGTGAGCATGGAAGGCACCGGCGTCGAGAAGATGTCCGATCTCAAGGGCAAGCGCGTCTCCACCGGCTCGCCCGGCAGCGCGACCGAGGTGATGGCGTTTCGCCTGATCGAGGCCGCCGAGCTCGACAAAGACAAGGACATGCGACGCGAGCGGCTCGGCGTCGCCGAATCCGTCAACGCGCTCAAGGACCGGAAGATCGACGCGTTCTTCTGGGTGGGCGGGCTGCCGACCGCCGCCGTCACCGATCTCGGCGCCACGCCCAATGTGAAGATCAAGATGATCGACCACGCCGAGATGGTCGACAAGATGAATGCCAAGTACAACAATCTCTACACAACCGGCGTCATTCCGGCGAAGATGTATCCGGGTCAGGACAAGGACAATGCCATCGCGGTGGTCCAGAACATCCTGGTCGCCAACGCCAAGATGGCCGACAAGGTCGCGTACGATATCGTCAAGACCTTCATCGAACAACGCGATGAGCTCGTCGCCGTGCATGCCGAGGCGGCAAGCATCACGCTCGAGAATCAATCGCCGAAGAACTCGCCGATCCCGTGGCATCCCGGCGCGGTGAAATACTTCACGGAAAAAGGCATCAAGATGAATTGACGGAGTCGCCCTCCTGGAAAGATTGCTCCAGCGAGGGCGAGTATCACGCGCTTGTGCAAGGAGCCGCGTTCTCGGGGTTTAAAGCCGATAACCCGCGGCGCGGGGTCAGCTCGCCACTGCGAGCGTGTTGGCGGTCTTCGCACGTGCCGGCGCGCGGCGCTTCTTGCGGCGGGGTGTGGATTTTTTCGTTTGCGGGGCGGCGTTTCGGGGAAGTGCCGCCGCAGATACCGCCAGGATTTCCCGCTCGGCCGCGAGCCAGTGCTGGTCGGCTTGACCGTCCACGCGGCCATGTGCGGCCCAGATTTCGTAGGCACGCTCGCTGATACGTTTCTTCAGGCTGTGATCCATGTGAAGCCTCCTGCTGGGGGATGATTGGCGCCTCCTTCATCTCTCAGCATAGTTGACGAAGGGTAAAATTCTGGGTGTGGAACCGGGTTGCAGAAGCACGAACCCACGGAACAGGTCTCGCAGGAGTTTCAGGCGCCGTCCGACAGGTCGTGCATCAACAGGACAGTCCGCCACGCGGACGCTGGCATCATCGCTATCGCCGCGAAAGTTTTTGACCTGATATGAGTATGCGCAAGCTGACCGCGCTCTGATCGGCGGCGTGTCCGGTGCAGGTCGGCCGGGCGTCACGGATCACGCGCACGTCCGGCGCACGAACCTTCGGGATGCCATGACCATCAATCACCTGTTCCTCGCCTTCATGGGCGTCGTCGGCGCGGCGGTCGGGATCATTCTGGTCGTCAAGCCTGAGACCCGCGACTACCGCATATCGCCGTATTTCTGGGTGCTCCTCGCCATGGCGCTGTTCGAGCTGCTTGCGTTTGCGCGCGGACGCGGCGCTCCCGGCACGGCGGTGACCATGGATGTCAGGGTCAGCGGATTCCTGATGGCGATCGTGTTGATGGTGGTGATACCGATCGTAGCGGGCTCGTCGGTGTGGCTGTTCTGATCACGGCCGATACCGGTGCCATTATTTCTGTTTATTGCCGGAGACTTCGGTGGACGCGCACAAGTGACGCCCCTGCCGGCGTGCGGCGGCATTGTGGCAATGCGCTGGCCGCTTAACGGCTTTGCAAGGTTAATCTCGCAATAAGGAAAATCTGACGCATTTGCGCCATCACGTTGCCTTTTGGCGACAGGAGGATCGGCCGCGTTTTGCAGGGGCGGGGGCAAGCCTACTGATGGTTGCATCGCGCAACAGGCCGGAGGGTGGTCTGCGGACCTCTCTCGGGCTCGGCGTAATGATGTTGTTGGCGCTGCCGAGCGAGGTCGGATACCAGGACCTCGCCACGCTGCTCACGCGACAGCCCGTGGTCAACCGCGCGCAGAAAACCGCGTTCGCCTCCACGTTCGGCACCATTCACGAAGCGCCCTACAATCTCCCGGAACCCGTTGGGGCATCGATCCCTGTTCCGCCTGGTTATACGTTGGCCGGTCTCGATCACCGCGACGTGGACATGACCGGCTCGCTGCGCGAACGCCTGCTCGGCGGCGAGGGCGCCTTCTACGCCAATCCGTATGCCGGGCCGGTGATCGACCGCAGCCGCAAGGGCGATTACGGCGTTGCGCGCAAGGACGATCGTCGCGTCGCGCTCAAGGGTGACCGGCTCAAATCTCGGCCCCAGGGCGAGGTCGCTCCCGATGACGGTCAGCCGGCGCAGGGCCCGGCGCTCGCGCAACAGCAGCAGCCCGCACCGCCCCCGGTGCATGAGCGGCAGGCGGATGTCGCGGTTGCGAGCCCCAGCGAGCCGGCGACCCCACCCCAATTGGCTGAGCCGCGGCCGGAAGCAGACACTGGGCGTTATTCGCTCGCCAGCGCTGGCGATTATCGCGCCGTCGACCTCGGGTCGAAGCCGTCGGACGTGAAGTCCGCATATCCCATGCTGGCCCCGCCGCGCGACGGCGACAAGGACGCCGACCGGGGCGTTGGCGCCGAGGGGGCGAGCGAAGCGGACGTGCAATCGATCACCGGCTTGGCGCCGACCGATGTCGATCCATCATTGCGCGCGGCGCGGATCTATTTCGGCAGCGATCCCATGGGACAACGGCTCGGAACGATCGTGCCCTGGGCGCCCGGCGAGGAGCCGAAATTCGAAACCAAGGACGTGGTCGCGACCAACGAGGCCAACATGAAGCTGGCGGCGCTTCCCGCGGACGCTTGGTCTCCCGGCGAGCACGACGCCTTCGTCGACCCGCCGGTCGAGCGCGCCAGCCTGCCGCCCTTGCCCTCTGATCCGGGCGTCGTGTTCAAGGACGGTCCGAACGGCGGACAGACGGTCGCGCGCAAAGGCGAGGTCACCGGCGTGGACCAGCGGCCGATGAGCCCGGCCGAGCGCCTCGGCCTCGACGAAACGAGCCGTCCGAAGTCGGAGAAATGTCTCGCCGACGCGATTTATTTCGAAGCCCGCGGCGAGCACGTGCGCGGACAGATGGCGGTGGCCCAGGTCGTGCTCAACCGCGCATTCTCAGGCAAGTACCCGAGCACGGTCTGCGGCGTCGTCTACCAGAATGCCCACCGCCACCTCGCCTGCCAGTTCACCTTCGCTTGCGACGGCATCCCCGATGTCGTGCGCGAGCCGGACATGTGGGAGCGTGCCAAGACCATCGCGGCCGAAATGCTCGACGGCAAGCTATGGCTGCCGGAAGTGGGCAAGGCCACCCACTATCACGCCTATTGGGTGCGGCCGGGCTGGGTGCGTGAAATGACCAAGATGCACAAGCTCGGAGTCCACACTTTCTATCGACCGCGCAAGTGGGGCGACGGCGAGGACGCGCCGGAATGGGGCGACCCGGAAGCGACCCTGGAATCCGCGAAGAAGCTCGTCGAGGCCGCGAAGAAATTGTAGCCGCGACCGGATCGTCCGGGCTCTCCTGAGGAGGCCCGAAGGGCGGTCTCGAACGACGAGGCGGCCATGGGCTTTGCTCGAGATTGGCACTTAGAGCGTGGCTCTCATGCTTCGAGACGCCGTGCTGCGCATGGCTCCCCAGCGTGAGGAACAGAAAGCCCTGGCGACATCGGGAGATGTCGGCCCTGCGCCAGCGCCGTCTTCGGTCCTCACATCTCGATGTCGAGCGCCACGTCGAGATTGGGCGCCGAGTGGGTGATCCAGCCGGACGAGGCGTAGTCGACGCCGGTCTTGGCGATTTCGGCGATGGTCTCCAGGTTGATGCCGCCGGAGGCTTCGAGCGGGAACTTGCCGGCGACCATCTCCACCGCCTTGCGCATGGTCGCCACATCCATGTTGTCGAGCAGCACCGCATCGGCGAGCCCGACCGCGAGCACTTCGCGCAATTGGTCGAGGGTATCGACCTCGATCTCGATCTTGACCAGATGCCCGGCGGCTGCCCTGGCGCGTTCCAGAACGGCGCGGATACCGCCGGCGACCGCGATATGGTTGTCCTTGATCAGGATGGCGTCGTCGAGGCCGAAGCGGTGATTGAAGCCCCCGCCGCAACGCACCGCATATTTCTCCAGCGCGCGCAGCCCCGGCGTGGTCTTGCGCGTGCAGCAGATGCGCGTATGCGTGCCGGCGACGCGGCGGACGAATTCATGCGTCGCCGTTGCCACACCCGAAAGACGCCCAAGCAGATTGAGCGCCACGCGCTCGGCCGCCAGCACCGCGCGCGCGGGCCCCTGCACCGTCATCAGCGCCGCCTTGGTCGCGACGCTCGCGCCATCACGGGCACTCGCCGCGATCACGATGTCGGGGGCCAGCTTTTGAAACGCAGCAGCGACCAGCGGCAAGCCGGAGATCACGCCGGCCTCGCGCGCGACCACGATCGCACGCGCGGGCGTCTCTTCGGGAATGGTCGCGATCGAGGTGACGTCGCCGGCGCGGCCGAGATCCTCCGCCAACGCGCGGGTGACCACGGCATCGATCTCGAGCGGGGACAGAAAGGCGTCGGGGCACAGCAGGGATCTGGTCATGACGAAACACCGCCCGTTAGGATCATTGTCGGTCCGACTGCTTCACTGCTGGTGCCGCAGTCCCGGGTGTTCTCCCTCCCCTGAAAGGGAAGGGTCGGGGTCGCGACAGCCGATCAAATTGGAATTGCCCACCCGACCGGCTTTGCTCCGCCTCGCATCGCAGGCGGCCGCCCCCCTTTCAGGGGTCGGAACCCGCGGCACGTTCACCGTACTATAGCGACATCTTGACTGCTGGAAGCAGTCGCTGGTTAGCGTTTCAGGTTCACCATCGCCTCGACCGAGCGTCGCGCCTTCGCGGCGATGGCGGGATCGATCACCACTTCTTCCTTGAGATACACCAGGCTGTCGAGAATCTTCGGCAGCGTGATCCGCTTCATGTGCGGGCAGAGATTGCATGGACGCACGAACTCGACGTCCGGCAATTCGGCCTGCACATTGTCGGCCATCGAGCACTCCGTGACCATGACCACGCGGCGCGGCCGGTTCCTGCGCACCCAGTCGATCATGCCGGCGGTCGAGCCGGTATAATCCGCCTCTTCGATCACATCGGGCGGGCATTCCGGATGCGCGATGATCTGCAGCGACGGATCGCCCGCGCGGTACTGCCGCAACTCGTCGGCGGTGAAACGCTCGTGCACCTCGCAGGCGCCCTGCCAGGAAATGATTTTCACCTTGGTGTGCGCGGCGACATATTTCGCCAGATACTGGTCCGGCAGGAAGATGACGGTATCACGGCCCAGGCTCTCGACCACCTCGAGCGCATTCGAGGAAGTGCAGCAGATGTCGACCTCGGCTTTGACCTCCGCCGAGGTGTTGACATAGGCGACGACTGGTACGCCCGGGAATTTCGCCCGCAACAGCCGCACGTCCTCGCCGGTGATCGAAGCCGCGAGCGAGCAGCCGGCCTTGAGGTCGGGGATCAGCACGGTCTTGTCCGGGTTGAGGATCTTCGAGGTCTCGGCCATGAAATGCACACCGCACTGGACGATGATGTCGGCGTCGACCTTGGCCGCCTCGCGCGCGAGTTGGAGTGAATCGCCGACGGAATCGGCGACGCAATTGTAGATCTCCGGCGTCTGATAATTGTGCGCCAGGATGACCGCGTTGCGTTCCTGTTTGAGCGCATTGATCGCCTTGACGTAGGGCGCGAAGAACGGCCATTCGACCGCGGGAATGACGGTCTTCACCCGGTCATAGAGATGCGCGGTCTCGCGCTCCACCTGGCTGTTCCATTCGAGCGAAGGCATCGGCAGGACGCCTGAGCGGCGCGCCGCGGCGGAAGCCCCCGTGATCGAGCGCGGTCCCGACTGAGGGCCGGCGGATGGTCCGAACGCTTGCAGGATCGGCATGGAAACCTCCCGATCGCCCAAATATGCTCACATAGAGCATAATGGGGGACAAAAACATCCGGCGCGAAGCCGGTTCAGCCACCCGAAAGGTTGTTATCCTCAATTCGAGCAAATCCCATATAGCATCGGCTACTGGGAATTTCCAGCCCAGGTCCGACCGGCTGCCATGCGCCGGATGGATGCAGAGGTGAACAAGATTCATTTGGGAGCGACGGACGGACCCCGTACAAGCACCCCCGAGAAGAATCGGCGCGACTACAACAAGCGGCGCATGCGATTGCCGTGCGGACCGTCGGACGATTCGAGCTGCTGCGCTCAATACTGCATCCACTTCGATCCTGACTTGAGCTGCCGGGGCTGGCTCCGGCTCACCCAGGTTCTGCCATGGCGATTTCATCTCCCTCTCTGCCCCGTGCCGCCGGCATCGGCTGGCGTACGCCCGCGGTGATCGTGGCGTGCGGCTGCATGATCTCGCTGTTGAGCTTCGGCCCGCGCGCGACGCTTGGCTTCTTTCTCACGCCGATGTCCCAGGCCAACGATTGGGATCGCGACGTGTTCGGACTGGCGCTGGCGATCCAGAACATCCTGTGGGGGGTCGGCCAGCCTCTTGCCGGCGCCATTGCCGATCGCTACGGCACGACGCGCGTACTCTGCGCCGGCGGCGTGTTCTACGCCATCGGTCTCATCCTGATGGCGTATTCGACCACGCCCGGGATGCTCGATCTCGGTGCCGGCGTCTTCGTCGGTTTCGGCCTCGCCGGCTGTTCGTTCTCCGTCGTGCTCGGCGCTTTCGGCAAGCTCCTGCCGGCGCGCTGGCGTTCGCTCGCCTTCGGCGCCGGCACGGCCGCGGGCTCATTCGGGCAGTTCCTTTATTCGCCACTCGCGGTGTCGCTGATGGATGCGTTCGGCTGGCAGACCGCGCTCGTGGTCTTCGGCATTGGCATGCTGATGGTGCTGCCGTTGTCGCTGGCGATTGCGACCGCGCCCGCCGGAACCGGATCGGCCCATGGCGTGCCGACCCAGTCGCTGCGGCAGGCGCTGTCGGAAGCGGTCGGTCACCGCTCTTACGTGTTGCTCGTGCTCGGCTTCTTCACCTGCGGCTTCCAGCTCGCATTCATCACCGTTCATATGCCGGCCTATCTCGTGGACAAAGGCCTGTCCGTTCAGGTGGGTGGCTGGACCATCGCCGTGATCGGATTGTTCAACATCGTCGGCTCGCTCACGGCCGGCTGGCTCGGCGATCTCATGCCGAAGCGCTACATCCTTTCGCTCATCTATTTCGGACGCGCCGCCGCCGTGCTTGCGTTCATTTCGTTCCCGGTCACGCCGGTCTCGGCCATCCTGTTCGGTGCCGTGATGGGACTGCTGTGGCTGTCCACCGTAGCGCCCACCAACGGGATCATCGCCCTGATGTTCGGCACGCGCTGGCTCGCGACGCTCGCGGGCCTGGCGTTCTTCAGCCATCAGGTCGGCGGTTTTCTCGGCGTCTGGCTCGGCGGCGTCGTATTCGTGCACACCGGCTCCTACGATGCGGTCTGGTGGCTGTCGGTGTTGTTCGGCTTGCTCTCCGCCGTGATCAATCTGCCAATCGTGGAGAAGCCGGTGCAGCGCTTGGCTACGGCTCCAGCATGACAACGGACGGCGGATGACAACGGACGGGCGACCGTCGGCCGATAGACGCACAGCGCCAGCAGACAATGGTCTCCGGGCCGGCGCAGGCCATCCTCCGTCGTCCGGTCTCCGTCGTATGGCTTCCTGGCGCACGCCGATGGTCATCCTGACCTGCGGCTGCCTGATCGGCGTGATCGGCTTCGGGCCGCGCTCGGGCCTCGCGTTTTTCCTCACGCCCATGTCGAGCGCCTACGGCTGGGGCCGCGACGTGTTCGCGCTCGCGCTCGCGATCCAGATGCTGCTGTGGGGCGCCGCACAGCCGTTTGCGGGCGCGATGGCCGATCGTTTCGGGGCCGTGCCGGTGCTGAGCGTGGGAGCCGTCCTCTATGCCCTCGGCTTGGCGTCGATGGCCTATGCCGACACCCCGGCGGCGCTCCATCTGACCGCCGGCCTGATCATCGGCTTCGGGCTTGCCGGTGCCTCCTTCACCATCGTGATCGGCGCGTTCGGAAAGCTCATGCCGCCGGAGTGGCGCTCGATTGCTTTCGGGGTCGGAACGGCGGCTGGTTCGTTCGGGCAGTTCTTGTTCTCTCCGCTCGCGGTGGCGCTCATCGATCGATTCGGCTGGCAGGATACGCTGCTCATTTTTGCCGCCGTGGTCCTTCTCATCCTGCCGCTGTCGCTCGCGCTCGCCGTGCCGCGCACCGCAAGCGTGGCGGCGGCGCAAACCGGCTCGCCGCGGCAATCGGTGGTGCAGGCGCTCACCGAGGCGTTCGGGCACACCAGCTACGTGCTGCTCGTGCTCGGCTTCTTCACCTGCGGCTTTCAGATCTTCTTCATCTCCGTGCATCTGCCGGCCTATCTGATCGACCGCGGTCTGCCCGCCGAGATCGGCGGCTGGGCGATTGCCACCATCGGCCTGTTCAACATCGTGGGCGCCATCAGTGCCGGCTGGATCTCCAACCTGATGCCCAAGCGCTACCTCCTGTCGTTGATTTATTTTGGACGTTCGGTAGCGATCCTCATCTACATCCTGCTGCCGCCAAGCGCGCTCACCACCCTCGTCTTCTCCGCGGTGCTGGGCTTGCTCTGGTTGTCGACCGTGCCGCCGACGTCCGGCCTCGTCGCCCTCATGTTCGGCACGCGCTGGCTCGCCATGCTGTTCGGCTTCGCCTTCTTCAGCCATCAGGTTGGGGGTTTCCTTGGCGTGTGGCTCGGCGGTCTGCTGTTCGAGCGCACCGGGTCCTATGACGTGGTCTGGTGGCTTTCGATCCTTCTCGGCCTCTTGTCAGCGGCAATCAATCTGCCGATTGTTGAGAAGCCCGTTGCCCGCCAGGTGGCCGCTCCGGCCTGAAAGCGGACGACGGAAGGACACAAGGGGCCACCGTGCAGCAGGAAAACAGACCCGGGAGCGGGAGCGTCCCTCCTCTGTCCTCCGTCGACCGGCGTCTGGAATCCTGGCGCACGCCTGCGGTCATCCTGGCCTGCGGCTGCCTGATCTCCATGATCGGCTTCGGCCCGCGCTCGACGCTCGGCTTCTTCCTCACGCCGATGTCCACGGCCCATGGCTGGGGACGCGAGGTGTTCGCGCTTTCAGTCGCGATCCAGACGCTGCTCTATGGGATCGCCCAGCCGTTTTCGGGCGCGATCGCCGATCGCTTCGGCACCGTGCGCGTGATCATTGCCGGCACGCTGCTGTACGCCGCCGGCATCTTCATGATGGCGCATGCCGCGACGCCGGAAACGCTGTTTCTTTCGAGCGGCGTGCTGATCGGTTTCGGTCTGTCCGGCTGCTCGTTCAATCTGGTGATCTCGTCGTTCGGCAAGCTGCTGCCGGAAAGCTGGCGTTCGCTTGCTTTCGGCGCCGGCACGGCGTCGGGCTCGTTCGGCCAGTTTCTGTTCTCCCCCCTCGCCGTGGGCCTGGTGGACACGGTGGGATGGCGAACGACGCTCGAGGTCTTCGCCGGTCTTCTGCTGCTCATCGTCCCGCTCGCCTTCGCGATCGCCACGCCGCGCTCCGATGCCCCCGCGCAGACAAGTGTACGCAGTCTGCGCAAGCTTGACTCTGAGCAGACAAGTGCACGCAGTCCGCGCAAGCTCGACCCGGCGGCCGACGCCGCCCCGAGCGCGGCGCAGATCCAGAACTATAAGCAAGCCCTGGCCGAAGCTCTCGGCCACCGCTCCTACATCCTGCTCGTGCTTGGTTTCTTCACCTGCGGCTTCCAGCTCGGCTTCGTCACCCTGCATTTGCCGTCGTATCTCATTGATCGCGGCCTCTCCGCCCAGGTCGGCGGATGGACGCTGGGGGTGATCGGGCTGTTCAACATCGTCGGCGCGATGCTGTCGGGTTGGCTCGGCGGGCGCATGCCCAAGCGCTACATCCTGGCCGTCATCTATTTTGCCCGTGCGCTGGCAGTGGTGTTTCTCATCACCTTGCCGGCGAGCCCGGCCGTGGCGCTGATCTACGGCGCCGCCACCGGCCTTCTCTGGCTGTCGTCGGTGCCGCCAACCGCGGGCCTCGTCGCCGTGATGTTCGGCACGCGCTGGATGGCCATGCTGTTCGGCATCGCCTTCTTCAGCCACCAGGTCGGCGGCTTCCTGGGCGTCTATCTCGGCGGCCTGTTGTATGAACGCACCGGTTCCTACGACATCGTCTGGTGGCTCGGCGTGTTGTTCGGCGTGCTGTCCGCCCTCATCAATCTGCCCATCGTCGAGAAGCCGGTGCCGCGGCCGGCGCCGGCGCCGGCCTGAGGTCGGTGGCGCAGCAAGGGCCAGACCGGGCGGCATTCAAGCAGCCGTGTTGCCGAAATCCGCGGCCGGATCGCAGCCGCCTCGCCGCCGATTCTCGTCATCGGGGCCATCGGCGCGCTCGCAACTGCAATTCTCTCTCGGCGTGGCTTTCAGGTCACAGCCTCGGCCGGCGGCGCAAAGGCGGCCGACGAGCTGAAAAAACGGGAGCGCGAGCGCCATCATCGAATTGCGAGAAGCCCGCCGGACCCGCGAAACCATTGGTAAATGCGCGCTGAGCGACGGTATCGACACCGTCGGCTCGCGCCTGTTTGCCGCTGTTCTGTCGATGACAAGCTGATGGCGGAACGGTGGCGGGCCTGTGGACTGGCGGGGCGGCATGGATTTGCCGATTTCCGGTGCGCCATTTATCCTGTCGGGTGCTTCGCTGCGCGAGATCGATTCCGTCATGCTTTTCGATGGTGTTCGGCGAACGGCGTAGACAGTTCCGACCGCGAGCTCCGTCGGGTAAAAGCTTGCGGTAAG
>DASSJW010000699.1:0-2635 GCA_035690995.1 Xanthobacteraceae bacterium | reverse complement strand
AAGCTGATCGCGCTCAACGGCGCCGGCGATGTGGACGCGATCATCCAGGTCGGCACCAACCTGAGCATGGTCCGGCTGGCTGCCGCGGCCGAGATGTGGCTCGGGAAGCCGGTGATCGCCATCAATACGGCAACGTACTGGCATGCGCTGCGCCAGAACGGGATCATGGACAAGATCCCGGGTCTGGGGCGCCTGCTCGAAGAGTTTTGAAGGCCCTAAGGACGCGCTGAGAGCGCGCAGGTCCCGCGACGCGGATCGCGTCGCGAAAGCGGCTGTTTGAAATTTGAATAGAAGGAGCGGGGGGTCGTCCCAGCCGAGTTTGGCCAAACGAGCCCACGTTGCAAGAACGCAACACTTGAACAGCGTCCTGGGCTTACGCCTTGTCCAGGACCGAAATGTCCGAGCCGTCGCGATAGGCGGGATGCTTCCAGCCGTCCTCGTCGTAGTCGGCCATGCACCGCTCCGCGAGCGCCTCCATTTCTTTGAGCGCGCCGGAGGCCTGCGCGTGCTGCAGCGGGAAAATGCGCACCAGCTCGTGGCTTCCGGAATAGTTCATCTCGTAGAGCTCATGCCGCGCGCCGAACTCGGTGCCGACCGCGTCCCACAGCATCTTCATGATCTTGATGCGTTCCTTGTAGTCGATCCCGTTGGAGCCGCGGACGTAACGTGCGAGGTATTTGCTGATCTCCGGATTCTTGATGTCGCGCGCATGGGAGGGCAGGTAGATCAGGCCCGAGGCGATCACCTTCTCGACGATGGCGCGCACCGCCGGATAGGCTTCGGTCATGAACAGACGATAGGTGCTAGAGGCCCTGACATTGGGCAGCACCGCGCCGTTGACCCATGGCTCGGGATTGAACGCCATGGCATCCGAGAGCGACCAGAACAGGTTGCGCCAGCCGATCACCTCGCCGATCTGAGCCTGCACGCCGCGGAATGCCTCCACGCCGGTGGCGCGCGCCGCCTTGTAGAGGAGGCCGATGATGAAATCGAGCTTGACCGCGAGGCGGGTGCAGCCCTGCAGCGTGAAACCGTTGAAGAATCCCGAGCGTGGATAGAAGCTCTTCAGCCGCTCCACGTCGCGATGAATGATCACATTCTCCCAGGGAATGAATGCGTTATCGAACACGAAGATGGCGTCGTTCTCGTCGAAGCGCGATGTAAGCGGATAATCCCAGGGCGAGCCGGTGGCGGCGGCGGCGAACTCGTAGGACGGCCGGCAGATCAGCTTGATGCCGGGCGTGTCCATCGGCGCGATGAACATCACCACCATGCTCGGGTCGGTGATCTCCTGGCCCATGTTCTGACCGAGGAAATTGTAATGGGTGAGTGCCGAGTTGGTGGCCACCACCTTGGCGCCGGAGACATAGATGCCGGCGTCGGTCTCCTTCTGGATGGTGATGTAGACGTCCTTGACCTGCTCGACCGGCTTGTTGCGGTCGATCGGCGGATTGACGAGGGCGTGGTTGAGATAGAGCACGGATTCCTGTGCTCGCTTGTGCCAGGCGCGCGCGTTGTCGGCGAACTTTCCGTAGAACTCGGCATTGGCGCCGAGCGTATTGAGGAATGCGGCCTTGTAGTCGGGGCTGCGCCCCATCCAGCCATACGTGATGCGCGCCCAGGCCGCGATCGCATCGCGCTGCGCGATGACTTCGCCGGCGGAGCGGGCAACCTTGAAGAACTTATGCGTGTAGCCGCCGGAGCCGGTATCGGTCGGAGCGGTGAGCACGTCCTTGGTGCTGGCATCGTGCAGCGCGTCGTAGAGCAAAGCGACGGAGGCGACCGAGTTGCGGAAGGCCGGGTGCGTCGTGACGTCGGCTACACGGTCGCCGTATATGTAGACCTCGCGCCCGTCACGCAGGGACTGGACGAATTCAGCTCCGGTGAAAGGGCGTTTCTTGCCTGCGACAATAGCTTCGGGGGCCTGCGACATGGTGCGATCCGGAATCCTGTGCCTAGGTGGAGGGCCGTTCGCTCCTCCCATAGCAGCCGCACCCGGCGCGCCGCAATCCGTCGGCGGCTGATCGATCCCTGTCGGCAACCTTAGGCCGATTTACGCGGGCACCACGGGCACTTTCGTCTTGCGCAGCCCGGCCATGACCTTGTCATCAAGTTTCAAGTGCGCGGCCACGAGTTCGGGCGGCGTCAACGCCATCCAGGTGCTCAGCGATACGTCGGCGTAGTAGCTGCTCTTGAACACCTCGATAAAGCGCATCGGCGTGGCGCCGGTATTCTCGATGTAATGCCCCATGGCGAAGGGCACGAAACCGACGTCGCGCGGCCTACTCGAAGGACAAAGGATCCTGTGACGCGCTTGAAAGCGGGAGGCGGCATGCCATCACTTCGGCGGGCGTCAGCCATTCCTCGATTACGCTCTCATCGCCACGCGGTCTCCGCCGGCGACAACGGCGGCGATGACGCGATCTTCTTCGAAATCTTCCGGGCCCTCGATCGACAGGAGTTGCGCGAGTTCCGCTCGGGCTCGATTGACCCGGCTTTTGATCGTGCCGGTCGGGCATCCGCATATCTTCGCTGCCTCGTCATAGGAAAGGCCCGAGGCTCCGATCATGATGAGCACCTCGCGCTGCCGGGGCTCGAGCTTGTCCAGGGCCGTCCAGAGCTCGTTGCATTCCGC